>CAYYMM010000132.1:0-11284 GCA_964472395.1 uncultured bacterium
GATCTGCTGGAATCGGGTCAAGAACTAGAAACCGTTCTCGTGCTGGACGAAAACGACCAGGCTCCTCCATAACCCAGTGACAGTACGCCATTCATTCCACAGAATACTCGTGAGGGGTATGCGCGCGGGATCGATCTGTCCTTCACACTGCTCGACAGCCCGGATCGCCCCTATTACGGCATGGCGACTTATACCTACAGCGAGGCACGGAGCCGCTCGAAGGGCGAAGACTACCAGTGGGAATCCTGGGATCGCCGCCACACGCTCACACTCACCGGCGGCTATCAACTCTCGAAGCACTGGGACGTCGGTTGGAAGTGGCAGTTCGGGAGCGGATTCCCCTACACCCCCCTCACACGGATTATCCGGGTGGTGGAGGATCTCGATGGGGACGGCGTGTATGAACCGGATGCCGGAGAGACCTTCACGTATCAGCGCGAAGATCCGGAAAACAAAGAAAACACGTCCCGATATCCGTTGAATCATCGGCTCGATCTGAGAGTGCAGTACAAGCGCACATGGGGAGCGCTCGATGCGACGTTCTACCTGGATGTGATCAACGCCTACGGCCGGGACAACATCCAGAGTTACGATTACAACGAGGATTTCACGGAGCGCGACGAGGAAACCGGGATGCCGTTTCTGCCGTCATTCGGTGTCAAACTGAAGTATTGAGGTTATGGAATTTTTCAGAGAACCGCGTTGACGGCCACAGGCCGTCGCGTTGGAATCGGGTTTGTTTTCCGGTATGCTCCGACCATGATGTTGGTACTTCGTCGACGCTTTGCGGAGCCGCTGTGCTTCTGGTTGCTCGCCGTCGTCGTTTTTTCCGCCTTTGCCGTCCCGAACCGGACGCAGTACGGTCCGGACGAAGCGATGCATTTCATGACGGTTGCATTCTACTATACCCAGCAGCGCATGCCGCGAGCCGACGATCCCGCCATGCTGCTCGGAGGCCAGATCCACCAGCCGCCGCTGTATTACGCGCTTTCAGCCGTCGCCCTGCATGGTCGCGATCGGCTGATGGCCGCGGCCAGGAGTTTCAAACCGGTCCGTTCGTCGCAACAGGTCCAACCGACACGACTTTTCATGAAACACGCCGAGCCGGAAAAGGCGATCAACCGAGCTGCCGATCAACCCGACCGCGTCCGGTTTCTGCGTTTTTTCTGGATACCGTTCAACGCCCTGACGATCGTTCTGACGCTGCTGACCGGCCGGATGTTGTTTCCCGCCACGCCCGCGATTGCAAGGACCGCTGCGATCCTGCATCTCTTCCTTCCCCAGTTCGGCTTCATCTCATCCGTCATCAACAACGATCATCTCGCCAACCTGATCGTATCGCTGGTGGTTTACGAAACCGTCCGGGTGTTTCGATCGACCCCGCCGACGCTGCACACGGCCATCCGGATCGGCATCGTGAGTGCCTTGTGTTTCTGGATCAAGCTGACCGCGTTGCTCTGGGTGCCGATGTTGTTTTCCGCACTGATCCTTCGATCGCGCGCCCGGTTGATCCACGTGTCGACCTCGGCCGCGATCATGAGCGCGTTCGGGGCGCCCGTATGGATTTACAATCTGATGGTCTGGGATCATCCGTTCGCCTTCACGATTCTGCATCGATTCCATCGCATTCTCTTTTCACCCCGAATTCTGACCGACCTGTCCCCGGGATTCACGTATAAGACTTTTTTCGGTGCGTTCGGAGCGAGTGCGGCTCACCGTCTCGATCCGGTTCTGTATTCCTGCTATTTCCTTATCCTGCTCCTGGCTGCCGCCGGGTACATCCGGTCTCCGGTTTCGCCGGACATGACCGACCGGCGCGATCTGCGCTGGTTCCGATTTTTCTGGCTTTCCGGAATCGCTCTCGGAGTGGCGTCCCTGATTCATTATTCGCTTGAAATGCTGGGAGGCGACCAGGGTCGTTACCTGTTCACGGGCCTGTCCGCCATGGCACTCCTCGCGGCTGAAGGCATGTATCGCCTGTCGCCCCGCTCTCGCGCCGCCCTTGTATCCACGCTCATCGCCTCCGGGTACATCATCCTGTGGTTTCGTGCGTACACCGACGTCTGGCTGCCGCTTCTTCCGAGGTGAATTCGGCGCGTGATAATGGTATGTATGATCCTTGGAGGTGCCTCATGAATTTGGATTGGACCCTGGAGTTTCCCGGTGCGATCACCATCAGCGATGCCGCAGGCATCATTCTGTATATGAACGACAAGGCCGTCGCCACGTTTCAGAAGTACGGCGGAGCGAGTCTGATCGGCAAATCGCTGATCGACGTGCATCCCGAACCTGCCCGGACCAAGCTGAAGAATATGTATGAAACGCGCACACCCAACACCTACACGATCGAAAAGAACGGTGTGAAGAAGCTGATTCATCAGTCGCCCTGGTATCAGGACGGTGCATTCAGGGGATTCGTGGAACTGTCGATCGAAATCCCGGTCGACATGCCGCATTACATCCGATCCTGATGTTTCGCACTTTTTCAGCAGGTTTCGCGCTCTGGATCCTCCTGTCGCTGTATGCCCTGAACACGTCACTAAAGTCGAACCCTCAGGGCGACGAACCGCATTATCTGCTGATGACCGTCAGTTTCATCCGGGATCATGATTTCGATCTGGAGAACAATTTCCGGACCCGGGATTTTGAGGCGTTCACGACCTGGAATCTGGAACCCCAGCGCGTACAGGCGAGGAACGGCCGGCTCGTCACCGCCCACGAACCCGGATTGCCGTTCCTGTGCGCCCTCCCGTATCTCGCCGGAGGCCGTACCGGCGTTACGCTGTTCCTGACCCTTCTGGCCGCCGTCGGCATTCTGCTCGTTCACAAACTCGCGTTGCTTCTGTCCCGACGCACGTCCACGGCCCGCATCGCCGCGCTCGTCCTGACCGTGTCGCTCCCGTATCCCCTTCTGGCCGGCATGGTGTTTCCGGACGTTCCCGCCGCGGTCCTGATCGTGCTGGCGCTGATTCTGCTGCTGCGGCCGGAAACCACCGTGACGCCCCTGGCGGTCTCGGCGACCATTCTGTGCGTGCTGCCGTTTCTGCACACGAAATACACGCTCTTTTCGATTGGTCTGGGACTCCTCTTCATCATTTTGAAACGGCCGTCCCCGCGGATGCTGCCGATTCCGTTCGCGCTGATCGCCATCGGCGCCGCGGGGTATTTCGCCGTTCAGAACTGGATTTACGGCGATCCGCTCTTTCTGTTCCGTGTGCGCGCCCAGGGTTTCCTCAACCCGCTCGACGGTATTCTGGGCTCGCTGTGGGATCGCGAAGCCGGGTTACTGACAGTCGCCCCCATCTTCGCGTTCGCGCTGCCGGGTTTCGTTCTGGTGCGCCGCGATCATCCCGCGCTGACCGGCGTCTCGGTGCCGGCCGCTCTGTTTTTTCTCATGAACGCGAGCTGGCTGGACTGGCACGGCGGCCACTGCCCTCCTGCACGTTATCTCACCCCGCTCCTGCCCCTGCTCGCCGTCTTTACGGGAATCGCCTGCACCTCCTCCCGGAAACGTGCCATGCCGATCCTGCTGCTCCTGGCGGCACCGACGCTGATGCAGACCCTGCTGCTGCTTGTCCGCGTTCCCGAGTCGGTCATCGTTCGAGGCGACGGTTACCGGATGCTCTGGGAGGGACTACCGGCCTGGATGCCGCATCTCTTCCCATCGCTGCTCAACCCGGACCGCTTGCCCCGCCTGCATGCGATCGGTCTGACCGTCACCGCGATCCTGACCGTTCTGATCCCGTTCGTTCGCGGCCGCCGCACGCGCCGGATTCTTGGCATCGCCGCTCTGGGAGGGGCGTGTTCCATCCTTTTCATGAGCCTGAGCGATTACGGGTATCGTCAGAGGCTGATCCGGACACCGTTATCGGATCGCCCGCCCGCGCTCGTGTCGCCGCTCCCGGACGCCCGGTTCGACGATCAATTCCCGGATCTGATCTGGTCGGAAGTCACCGGCGCGGACGGGTATCGCTGGCGGCTGATTTTTCCGGACGGGTATCAGGTGGCGGCCGAGACGCACCGTGAGACGCGTCTGGATGTGCCGGATTCCTTTTCCGAGGCCATGCCGGAGGGCGAGTATCAGTGGCTGGTCGCGCCGCTGAAAAACGGACGGGAAGGCATGCCGTCCGACATCCGAAAATTCCGATTCGTCCGCAACCCCTCATCCGGTCAACACGAGGTCAATCGATGAACCCAGAACACCATTCGAACCGATATACAATCCTGGCCGCCGTCGCGACGGCGTTGCTGCTGCTGTTCGGCATTACGGATCACGAGGCCTGGACGCCGGACGAACCGCGCGAAACCCTGATGTCGCTCGACATGGCCCGGGGCAGTTCCTGGATCGTGCCGCAGCTCGCGGACGAGCCGTTCGTCGAAAAACCGCCGCTATATTACTGGGTGGTGGCCTCCGCGATGCAACTGCTGCCGGAACAGATCAATCCGGCCCATGTGGCGAGGGGCGTGTCGGCCGCATGCGGCGCGCTGATCCTGGCAATCGTGGCGTGGTTCGCGGGCGGATTCGCCGAGCGGCGGGAAACACTCCTGGCTGTCGCAGTTCTCGGGACCATGACCGGATTTCTCGAGTTGACCCACTGGATCCGGATCGACTCCGTCCTGAGTGTCGCCGTGGCGGGTGCGGCCTTAACAGGCATCGCGGGGATCGCCCGGGGAAAACCGTTTCTGCTTGTCCTGGCAGGATTTTTCACGGGCCTCGCGTTTCTCGCAAAAGGCTTCGTCGCCGTCGCGCTGATCGCCCCGGCGATTATGGCTGCGTGCTGGTTCAATCGAGACCGGCTCCGGCAGAGTTGGTTCGGCTGGCCGGTCGGCGTGATCGCGATGCTCGCCCCGCCGCTCCTGTGGATCGCCGCCTACCGTTCCGAAGCCACGCCCGAACTGTGGAACGAATGGTTCTGGATCAACCAGGTCGGCCGGTTTCTTGGGAAAACGCGGCATCTCGGGCACATCCACGGCCCGTTTTACTATGTCACGGCGCTCGCGACGGTGCTCCTGCCCTGGACGTTCGTTCTGATCGAGATGCTGGTATTCTGGAAACGCTACCGGGACACACAGCGGGATGAATCATTCCGGAGACACTGGCTGCCCGTCCTGTTCTGGGCGATCGGGGGTGTTCTGATTCTGTCGGCGGCGGGAACGAAGCGTGCGATCTATCTCTTCCCGCTGCTTCCCGCGTTCGCCCTGATCGTCGCGGCGCATGTCCGGCATGTGACAAAAGCGCTGAACTACGCGCTTATGGGTATTATCGGACTTCTCATTGTCCTGTCCGTTTTTTTCTCGTTCGCCGGCTGGATCCCCGACGGGTCCGGTGGCGCACTGACTTTCTCCCCGAGCCTCCCGACGCTCGCGCTCACGATCTGTGCCATCGCCCTGTTGATGGTCTCCTTCCGGTTCCCGCTCGAACGGACCGCGCTGGTCGGTGCAGTGATCTTCATGGCCCTCATCGTGCGTCTCGAACCGATTCTGGATCATTACAAAAATTACGGTCCTGCCTTTCGGCAATTCGAGGGGACGATTCCGCCCGAGGTCCGCCCGAGGGTCTGCGGCTGGAATCTCGATCAGACCACCCGCGCTTCGTTCCCCTTGTACTGCGGCTGGCGGGTCGTGACGATCCGGGATCCCGAGCGGCTGGTGCGGATTCTGGAGAACCGGGATCCCGAGTTTTCGCAGGTGATTGTGCAGTTCGAGAAGAAAGCGGCGTTGCCGTCCATCGAGTTGCCGCCTTATGAGACCTTGATCCGGCAGGAATTGGCGACGGGCCGCATTCTGGGATTGATTCAGGCGGAGTGACCTCGTCATCAGAAGGCGGGGCAAGTCATGCGTGACATGGGCGCGCGAATTCACTATAGTAAGTTAGTTGACCCGAGCGGGACTTCGCGGGAAAGTCGTCGCGTCCCGGCAAGTGATCAGAAGGAGGATCCGGTATGGCGTCCATCCCCGTGCATTACGTGATCGGACTGGCGGGTTTGTTGTTCTCGATCGGTCTGATCGGTCTGATGACGCGGCGCAACCTGCTGTTTATGCTGATCTGCATCGAGATCATGCTCAATTCGGCCGGTCTGGCGTTCATCGGCGCGGGTTCGGTCTGGAATCAGTCCGACGGGCAGGTGATGTTTCTGTTCATTCTGGCCGTGGCCGCCGCCGAAGTCGCCGTGGGTCTCGCATTGCTGCTCCTGTATTTCCGCCAGTACCGCACCCTGGACATCGACCGCGCGTCTCAGATGAGAGGTTGACATGGCTGATCTGCTCTGGCTCGTTCCTGCACTCCCCCTGTTCGGCTTTCTGATCCTCGCGCCGCTCGCCCGCCGCATCCCCCGATCGGTCGTCTCGGTCATCGGCCCCGGTGTCGTGCTCCTCTCCGCCCTCACGCTCACCGGCATCGCAGCCTCCTTCATCTCGCTCCCCGAAACATCCCGCTCGATCCATCAGACACTCTGGTCCTGGATCTCGATCGGCGCGTTCACTCCTTCTTTCGGATTCCATCTCGATGCGCTCTCGCTTGTCATGTGCCTTGTCGTCACCTGGGTCGGTTTCCTGATTCATCTCTACTCGGTGGCATACATGGCGGACGACACGGCGTTCGCCCGTTTTTTCGCCTACATGAACCTGTTTGTCTGCGCGATGCTCATCCTGCTGCTCGGCGACAATCTTCTGATGCTGTTTCTGGGCTGGGAAGGCGTCGGTCTGTGCAGTTATCTGCTGATCGGGTTCTGGTATGCCGACCCCGAAAACGGCGCGGCGGCGCGGAAGGCGTTCATCGTGACACGGATCGGCGACACGGCCATGACGATCGGCGTGCTGTATCTCTTCACGCACTTCCAGACGCTCGATATCCAGCAACTGCTGGCCCGGGCCGCCTCCACGTGGACTCCCGGCGCGTTCGGAGCCGTTTTCGCTGCGGCGATGCTCCTGGGAGGGGCGCTCGGAAAATCCGCGCAGCTTCCCCTCCAGACGTGGCTTCCGGATGCGATGGCGGGTCCGACGCCCGTGAGCGCTTTGATTCATGCCGCGACGATGGTCACGGCGGGCGTGTATCTGATCGCCCGCACGCACACGATTTTTGAACTCGCGCCGGATGTGATGGTCGCGGTCGCGCTGATCGGACTGTTCACCATGCTGTATTCCGGATTCAGCGCGATGGTGCAGTACGACATCAAGCGCGTGCTGGCGTATTCCACGATCAGTCAGATCGGGTTCATGTTCCTGGCGCTGGGAGTCGGCGCGTTTTCGGCTGCGATCTTTCATTTCATGACGCATGCGATTTTCAAGGCTCTGCTGTTTCTCGGGGCCGGCGCGGTGATTCTGAGTCTGCACCACGAACAGAATATTTTCAGGATGGGCGGTTTGAGGCGTGAGCTGCCGGTTACGTTCTGGACCTTTCTGATCGGTGGAGCGGCGCTGGCCGGATTTCCGCTGATCACGGCCGGTTTTTACAGCAAGGAGATGATTCTGACGGCGGTGTATGGCGCGCCGAGGGCCGGGATGCTGCTGTGGATCGGAGCCCTGATCGCGGCCTTCATGACGGCGATGTATGTGACCCGTCTGATTCTGATCGTCTTTTTCGGGACCGCCCGGGGACCGCATGCGCATGCACCATCCTGGCCGATCCATGTGACACTCGTCGTCCTGGCCTTCTTCGCCCTGACGGCAGGATTTCTCGAAACGCCGCCGCTTCTGGGGGGAGCCACGTTCTTTTCACACTTCACATCGACCGCGCTTCCGGCTGCGCATCATCCGCACCTCTCGCATGCTGCCGACCTGCTGCTGCTGGGCGCGGCCGTTTTTGCCGCACTGGCCGGCATCGTTGCGGGGTATTTTGTTTACGGCCGCAGGGAGCCGGTGGTCGATCCGAAAACGAGTCTTCCGCAGTGGTCCGGCATCGAGCGTTTTTTCCTGGGCGGATGGGGCTTCGATACGCTCTATGCCGCGACGATCACCCGCCCGTACGTGTTCTTCGCCGACCTCAACCGCAGGGATATTCTGGATATGATCTACACGATTCTCGCTGCAGGCGTCCGGGGATTGCACCGGATGACATCGGTGCTGCAGACCGGTCAGCTCCGGTGGTATACCGCTTTTGTCACGATGGGTGCGGTCGTCCTGCTGGCCTGGGTGGTGCTGCCATGATGCCGCTGTCGATCATGCTCATTCTGACTCTCGGCGGTCTGCTGTCCTGGGCCGCAGCCCGATTCAGCGCCGCATCCGCCCGTTGGATCGCGCTGGCGGCGACGGTCGCGGGGTTCGCCTGGTCGCTCGTTTTCTGGCTCCGCCACCGCGCCTATCTCCCGCCGGATGCCTCCCCATGGATGCTCGAACTGAAGGCGCCCTGGATCGCCCGATACGGGATCTCGTTTCATCTCGCATTGGACGGGATGAGTCTGATTCTGATCATTCTGACATTGTTTCTGGGTGTGTTATCCGTTCTGACGAGCTGGCGCGAGATCACCTCGCGGGTCGGTTTCTTCCATTTCAATCTGTTGTGGATTCTGGCCGGAATCATCGGTGTGTTTTCGGCGATGGATCTGTTTCTGTTCTATTTCTTCTGGGAGATGATGCTGATACCGATGTATTTTCTGATCAGCATCTGGGGACATGAGAACCGGATATACGCGGCGGTCAAATTTTTCATCTTCACGCAGGCGAGCGGTCTGCTGATGCTGGCATCGATTCTGAGTCTGTACTGGTGGCACGGCAATCTGACGGGGGATTTCACGTTCAGTTACTTCGCGATGCTCGGAACGGATCTGCCGCCGCAGACCGCCAGATGGATCATGCTGGGGTTCTTCGTGGCGTTCGCGGTGAAGTTGCCGATGGTGCCGTTCCACACATGGCTGCCGGATGCGCATACGGAAGCGCCGACGGCGGGCAGTGTGATTCTGGCCGGGTTGCTTCTGAAGACCGGCGGGTACGGACTCATGCGCTTCGTGCTGCCGCTCTTTCCGGATGCCTCGCGGGAGTTCGCCCCTCTTGCGATGGGGCTGGGTGTGATCGGCATCATCTACGGTGCGGTGCTGGCGCTGGGCCAGACGGATCTCAAGCGGCTCGTCGCCTACACCAGTGTCAGTCATCTCGGGTTTGTGCTCCTTGGAGTCTATTCATTCACCGCACTGGGCTGGCATGGCTCGATGATGCAGATGATCTGTCACGGCATCAGCACGGGCGCGCTGTTCATTCTGGTGGGCGGTCTGTACGAACGGATCCACACGCGGGATCTCCGGAAGATGGGCGGGATCTGGACGCTGGCGCCGCGGATGGGCGCGGCCGCGATGATCTTCGCGATGGCCTCGCTGGGACTGCCCGGCATGGGTAATTTCGTCAGCGAGATCCTTGTGCTGGCCGGTTCTTATCGCAACTCACCCTGGCTGACGGCGGTCGCTGCTCTCGGACTGGTTCTGGCCACGGTGTATTCGCTCCATATCGTCCAGAAGGCGTTTCACGGCAAAACGGCGACGTTTGATCATCCCCTGACGGATTTGCATGTCCGTGAGATTTTCGTGATGGGTGTTCTGACAGTCGTCATTTTATGGCTCGGGATCTTTCCACGCCCTGTGATCCGGCTGGTCAATCCTGCCGTCATGTCGATCCAGTCGATCTACCCGGAAGGCACGGCCGGTGTTTCCGTCCACACCCCCGGAGGACCTCTGTCATGAAGGCGCCGAATACCATTGAACTGATCGCGCTCATCCCCTTCATCCTGATGTCCCTGACCATTGTCTTCCAGCTTCTTCTGCTCAGTATTCAGCGACATCATGCGCTGATGGCCGGCATAACCGTCACGGGATCGCTGGCGGTGCTGGCATCCCTGTATTTTCTTGCCGGCACCGGCACGATCCGCATCCAGTCGCTCCTGGTGCTGGACGCGTTCTCCCGGTATCATCTCGCCCTGATCGCGGCATTTTCCGCAGCAGTCGCGCTGATCGCGTTCGGATATCTGAAGCTCCGGCATGAGCAGCCTGAGGAGTTTTACGTCCTTCTCGCACTCGCCTCGCTCGGAAGCATGCTCCTCACTGCGTCCTCTCATTTCATCGCGGTGTTTCTGGGGATCGAACTCCTCAGCATATCGCTGTATGCGCTGGTCGCATTTCTGCAGCCCGGATCGCGCACGCTGGAGGCCGGGATCAAGTTTCTGGTGCTCGCGTCCGCTTCAGCCGCCTTCATGCTGTTCGGCATGGCACTGATCTACATGCAGTATGGCACGATGCAGTATGGGATGCGGGCGCTGATCCCCGCACAGACCGGTTTTCTGGCTGCGGGGTTTGCGATGCTGCTGGTCGGGATCGGATTCAAGATGGCGGTCGTGCCGTTTCACATCTGGACGCCGGATGTGTATGAAGGTGCGCCGGCGCCGGTATCGGGATTCATCGCGTCGGTCTCGAAAGTCGCCGTCGTCGCGGCGGCCATCCGGCTGTATCATGGGTTCGCGATCGATCAGGTGGCGGTTTTCACGACGCTGCTCACGGCGGTTGCCTGTCTGTCGATGCTCTGGGGCAATATCGGTGCACTGATGCAATCGAACGTCAAGCGCCTGCTGGGGTATTCCTCCATCGCGCATCTCGGGTATGTGACCATCGTGTTTCTGGTGAACCGTCAGGAAGGTGCGGGAGCGGCGGCGTTTTACATGGCAGCTTACGGATCCGCGACAATTGCGGCATTCGGAGTGATCGCCGCGCTGTCCACTCGTGATGGAGACGGTGAAACGCTGACCGATTTCAGAGGACTCTGGCAACGGCATCCCTGGCTGACGCTCGTCATGACGGCGGCGATGCTGTCGTTTGCGGGAATTCCTCTGACGGCGGGATTCAGCGGCAAATTCGGGATTCTGATGGCCGGAGCGCACGCTAACGTCTGGATTCCGATTTACATGCTGATTCTGGGCAGTGTGATCGGCATTTTCTACTATCTTCGCGTCATCGTCGCGATGTATGGATTGCCGGAAAAAGCCGGCGAATCGACGATTCCTGCAACGGCGGCGACGGCTGTACGGGCAGTCTCTTTCGCCGGAAATTTCGCGCTGGGCATGCTCTTCGCCCTCATCATCTGGCTCGGCGTCTATCCCGGTCCGTTGATGGAACATCTCCGCATGACGCTGACCGCAATCTTCGGGTCATGACGGGCGAACGAGTTCGGAGCGCTGTGCCATGAGTATCTGGTTTGATCCGCGTGATCATGTATTGCTCGAGATGGTCAAGGAACTGGCCGGGCGGGAGCGTCAGCCGAAATCGCTCCGGAGTCTGGCCAATCCGTATCTGCATCCTCACGGCATCAA
>CAYYMM010000133.1:0-11167 GCA_964472395.1 uncultured bacterium
CCACCCAGGATGACCACTTCATCATGAGCCAGTGAATGATAGAGCACATCGATGTCGGAACGCTTGAGATCATCGGACCAGAAGAAAGTCGAAGGTTCCAACCCGAAAGACTGATAGTAGTTGAAGAAAAAACGGAACTTGCTCCAGCCGTATTCCTGACGCTCAACAATGTTCCCGTCATTGGTGACGCCCTCCGAGAATGGCAGGTACAAGATCCTGCGATTGCCTCTCAGCGCACGCTGAACGATCCAGTCATTGTGAATGAGGTTGCATCGGTCGTGAGAACTGTAGATCAATGCTGACGGTTCCATGCTGACTTCCTCCAGGGTAATCACACCGTGATGGCATTCACTATACAAGGGAATATTCGCTGTTCTCAAGAGACCCAATCGGACTGTACCTTGACATTACCCTGATCGAATCCTAACCTGACGCCGGTTTTGCGATCATCTCCGATCAAACCGTGTTCAGGTTGCTCGCGGAGGTTCACACCATGTTCAGAAGACTGCTCCCTAAAAATCTCGATTTCTATGACTTCTTTGATCAGATTGCACAGATTGCGTCCGAAACCTGCCGCCAGTTCCTGGCGCTGACACAGGAAACAACGCACTTCACCACCCATATTCTCCGAATCAAGGAACTCGAACATGAAGCGGACGCCGTGACCCATCAATGCATTCGCGCGCTGCATCAGACTTTCATCACCCCGGTTGATCGAACGGATATTCATCACCTGATCAAACAGCTCGATGATGTCATCGATTCCATCGATGGAGCGGCGGCGCGGATTGGATTGTATGAGATCACAGAAATCCGTCCTGAGGCCGCCAAAATGGCGGATGTTCTGGTGCGTGCCGGCACGGAACTCGAAGAAATTCTCAAACTGATGCGCAATATGAAGAATGCTCAGGAAATCAGTAAAAGGTGCATTCAGCTTCATCTTTTCGAGAACGAAGCGGATGTGATTCACCGGAATGCGGTCGTCAGGCTGTTCAAGGATGCAACATCACCGATCGAGGTGATCAAGTGGAAGGAAATCCTCGAGTTTCTCGAAAAAGCCACCGATCGATGCGAAGATGTCGCAAACATCATCGAAGGCATCGTCATCGAGGCCACCTGAACGTATGGATCTCGGCTGGTTCCTCGTAATCCTCACAATTCTGATAGCACTCGCGTTCGACGTGATCAACGGGTTTCACGATGCCGCCAATTCGATCGCCACGGTCGTTTCAACGCGCGTTCTGAGTCCGCGGATTGCCGTGCTCTGGGCAGCCTTCTTCAACTTTGTCGCCATGTTCATCTTCGCTCCGCGTGTAGCCGATACCATCTCCAAGATCGTCGTGATCCGCCCCGAAGATCCCGTGTTTCTCTATGTCGTCCTCGCCGGTCTCCTCGGCGCGATCATCTGGGACCTGATCACCTGGTGGCTCGGATTACCGACCAGTTCGTCCCATGCCCTGATCGGGGGATTTGCGGGAGCCGGTTTCGCATACTCCGGCAGTGATTCGATACGCTGGGAAAAAATCATCGCGACCGCCAGCTTCATCCCTCTGTCCCCACTGATCGGAATGCTGATCGGATTTCTGATCATGCTGAGCGTGCTCTGGCTTGTGCGTTCCCAACGGCCGACGTCGATCGATCATGTTTTCCGTAAAATGCAGCTCATCTCAGCCGCTCTGTACTCACTGGGTCACGGAGGCAACGACGCGCAAAAGACGATGGGAATCATCATGGCACTCCTGATCGCTGCGAACATGATGAAACCCGACGTTCAACTGACACTCACTAATCCCGACACATTGTGGATCATTCTGTCCTGCCATGCGGCGATGGGAATCGGAACAGCGCTCGGAGGCTGGCGGATCGTCAAGACCATGGGCATGAAAATCACCAAACTCAAACCGATCGGCGGGTTTTGCGCCGAAACAGCCGGTGCGTTCACCCTGTTTCTCGCAACCCATTGCGGAATTCCGGTTTCGACAACGCACACAATCGCCGGCGCGATTGTCGGTGTTGGCGCGACTTCGAAGCTATCGGCCATCAAATGGGGTGTCGCCACACGCATTGTCTGGGCCTGGATCGTGACGATTCCTTTCTCGGCAATCGCCGCCATGCTGTGCTTCGATCTCCTGAAAATGGCGCATCTGTGGTAGACCCCTGCTCGGATTCACACCCCTCACACCCCATGATCCCCCTCATCAAACGTCATCTGGCGCGCTATCCGGCCATGCAACCGGTCGATCTCTACAAGCTCGTTTATCAGTGCTGCATGGGAGTCGGACACGCAATCAGCGACACCGGTTCGGTCCTCGAGATGCTTGTATCCGAACTCGATGGGATCGGCCAGGGTCCTGACGAACCGATCATCGATCCGATCTCTCCATCAGGACAAATCATTCGCGTGCATCTGCGGCCTTTCCGAAATGCCCGCCTCGATCCCCGACGTCTCGCCGACGCATTCCTCGAAACCGCTCGCTCGATCCAACCGGATATGGAAACCCTGATACGATCCTGGTCGTCCATCACAGATCAGCTCGGAACAATTGCCATGAATAGCTTTATTAGGGATCTGGATGCCCTGAACCGTCTGCTGATCGACCGTAACTTTCCCGCGATGCATCATTCCGCGGAATACAGCGTTCAGTACCGACCTTCATACCGGGTCATCGCTGCCGAGTACTACATTCCGAAATTGTAGATCTGGCGCCAGAGCGCTCGCAGATCCGGCGTGTATTTCTCGAGAACCCGAGGATCGTTTCGGGCGAAAAGATCACGTAACGCCTCACGGGCGAGTTGATGAGAACCTGCGATGTCGCTTCTCCTGAAAATCTCTTCATATGTCGAAATCGCTTCCTTGATCCGCTTGAGGATTTCATGGGATTGTCCGATCCGAAGCAGCGCAAATGACGTGAAAGGCGCAAAATCGATCTCGGAATCTGCATGCTCGACAGCCAGTCGATAATGCTGAATGGCGCGATCGAAATCCTGATTGAGAAACAGGAAGTTGGCGAAGTAGAGTTGTCCGAAACAATGCTCGGGATGCTGCGACAGAAACTGGCTGTATGCGGATTCGGCTTCGGTGTTTCTTCGTTCGCTCTGGAGCAACAGCGCATCGCCGAGTTCGACATTCATCCGATACCGGGGAGTCCAGCTCAGGAGCTTCCCATCAGGATCAAAGAACACTCCGTTCGGTTCGAAATTCGTTGTGAACTGCACGATAGCTGGAGTCGAGGAGATTGAAACCGTGCGGCAGACCACTTCATCCCTCCCCTCGATCCTGATATCCGCCCGAACGTCATACCACTCGCCGTTCTGAGTGATCGTGCAGGTGATCAGCCAGCCTTCCCGCGCTCGTTTGGCTTCCCACTTCAAATCGAATTCAGGCGCTCCACACCGGCGGAACCATTGATTGAAAAACTGTGTCAGATCGATTCCGGATTCAACGGTCCAGGCTGTTTCAAGATCGTCGAGATTTACTGCTTTTCCGCGAAACTCCCGGACAATGCGTTTCAAGCCGGCAAAAAACGGTCGTTCGCCGATCAGGTCCCGCAGCATGAGATAAGTTGATGCCGCCTTTGTTTCCGCAAGTGAATGCATCTCACGGGATTGACCATACCGAGGATCTCCCAGCATGTAATCACGGCCCGGGCGGTCAGCCGAAACAAGAAAGTAATACTGCGCGGACTGAGGGAAACCCGGAAATCCGGCTCGTTGAAACGCCCGCATGGCCTGCTCCCCCTGGAGATGTTCGATGCATAATAATGCGGATAACTGAGCCAATCCTTCATCGATTACCTTTCCATCTGCGGATCGAATCTCGTTCCCCCACCATGCATGCCCGATCTCGTGACCCAGAAGCGCCATATTGAAGTAATCGCCTTCGATCATGGTCTCAGGCACGAAGATCATCCCCTGTGCACTCGAACCGCCGATCGAACCCAGGACTCCCCCGGGAATCTCGATGACTTTCAGACTGTCGTAAGGATACTCGCCATAGCAGTCACTGAGATGTTTCACCATCCGAATCAACGCCTTCAGTAATGCACCGGAATGACCCCGGTCGCGGTCCAGAAGATGAACACTGAACTCCGTTCCATCCCTGTCTCGCTTTTTCTCTGAGTAATCCCCTGCGGCAAATGAGTATGACACGGGTGTCTTCACTTCAAAGGTCTGCCGCGATCGTCGACCGTACTGACCTTGCGAAACCAGGGTTCCATTGCAGACAACCGTCGTTCCGGATGGCACATCGAACACGAGTTTCCCGATTGAGCGACGATCGCAAACAGACACGCACGGATACCAGTTCGTCGTCCAGATGGCGAACGAGACGGGTTCATCGATCATCGCCTGCCGCAAACCGTCGCTCTCCGCTTGATCTCCCGGGTCACCGGAATAATCGATGAGCAGTTCTTCCGTCTCAGGCGCCGTGCAGTCTGTGAATTCCACGATCAGATAGTCACCGGATCGTCTGAAGGTGAGTTCTGCGCCTCCCGGGGAATGAACCGCGTGGACATCGAGCGAGGCGTTGAGGGTGCAGAGAAAGAATCGGCGGTCGCTGATCATATTCTGATAACGCACTCTTGCCCGAACATCCATGCGGTGGCTTTTCACATCGAGGTTCACGTCGAGATCCGTGACTGCTGTCTTCGCGGCATCGATCTTCGTGTCTCCGGCGATCCTGAGTGCTCCCTCGTCATCTTCGATGAATGTGATGGATCGCCATGTCGTTTCGATGAAGGGAGAACCCTGCCCGAATACCGTCAACTCGCGCAAGACCGGAACGATGATACGGTCGTCTTCGAGGATGATGGCTCCTCCGACTTCGAACCGACATTCAAAATGAGGTGTGCGCTGCCAGAACTGGCTGTATTGCTGAATGATCGATCGGGACCATTCGGGATCGCGCGGACTGAGCATCCCGGCGAGACCTTCGATATCCCGTGCCTTGATGCATGTTTCGAATTGCTCCAGCATGTTCCGGACGGCTGGTTCCCGTGTCGATGCATGCAGGTCTGATGCGAGCAGTAAAAAGAGCGATGCGGTCAGTCGTGCAACTGATCCGCATCGCTTGAATACTCGATTTCGACCACCGGATCCCATGTGCAGCCTCCATTATCGTGATAATGATCGGCCGTCCGGATTTCAAACCTCGCCGAACCCTGACCATCCGCTTACGGCATCTGATTGAGTTTACGTATTGTAAGCGGTTTTGTTGCGCTATTCAATCAGGGTTTTCGGTGTGATCACGCGCGGAGGATAATGGAACCCGAGATCCAACTGGTTTCGATCGGTGCCTGCTTCCGAGGCCGTTCCCCAGTTCGTTGGCAGTCCCCCTCGATCGATACAGGGAGATCCAGTCCGAAGCTGGTATTCCTGGGTGAACATCGGATCGACCGAGATGCAATCAACGATCCGGTCCACAGCGTCAATATCATGTTTGAGATTGCCCCAGAGATTGCATCTGTAGATTCGAGGCTTGGGCAGATGAGCCGGATCCCCGACCGCAACTGCGCGGACACCGCAGCCCGTATTGGCCGTAATGATCGAATGCTCGATAATCGGTCGGTTCGCCCCTCCCATCTCCCAGATGCAGACAATCCCGTCGCCTTCATTTGCGGTGATGGTATTCAGCGCGATGCGCGGTGTCAGATCGTACATCCGCCAGTCATACGATTGCCAGCACAGAATGCCACTGCTGAAATCTCTACCGGAAGTGCCGTTGTGTGTGATGAGATTGTTAACGATGTCATCGCACGAAGCATGCGCGCTCAGGATTCCAACCCAATGGTTGTCAACGACGATGTTGTCACGAATCTCCGAATACGTTTCGCAGCAGCAGATCCCGATGTCGTTCTGGTCACAGATGTTGAATCGGATCGAGGGAGTCAGTCCCAGAGCGCCGGACGGGCACTCCTGCAGGATCCCGAACCGGTGCCCTTTCACTCGATTATGGAGCACGAGCGCAGGTCCTGTCAGAGTGATTGCCGCCGTGTTTTCCGGCATGTCTCCCGGTCCCGGCACGTCCGCCAGTTCGATCGGTCCGGTTGATTCACCCACCGGATCGTCGACGGTGAACCCTTCAAAGATGCTCTGACTCTGAATGAGCACGGTCATTTTGGGACCATTGGATGGCTGCTGGGGCCTCCGGATGATCGTGGATTCATACCCTTCGACACTTTGAACAACCAGTTGTTTGCATGCCGGGATCAGCAGGTTTTCCTGGTAAACCCCGGGGAGTACCCGAATCGTATCGCCCGAAACGACTCGCGCATCATCCACGGCTGCCTGGATGCTCGTAAAATCGACCAGACCGGTTTTCCCGACCATCCAGGCCGATGCTGAAGTGCATGAGATCGTGATGGTGAGACTGATCAGTATCATCGCTAACCGTTTCATGGAATTTCCTCCTTAAAGCGAAATGTTGATGCTGATAAGGAGAATGATATCGGAGGAGTTGGTGCAGTAATTGTGGGAGGGGTCGCGACCGAATGCGATTGGCGAACGGGAAATCCGATTCAGCCGGTTCCGGATCGATACCAATCGCGGATCGATTGACTTCGGAGTTCGACCAGCTCTCCCCGGAACAGTCGCGGACGATTCTCGGGTTTCAGGGCTGCGGACAGTCGATCGCAGGCCGATCGGGCATCGCGATGCGTGGCCAGCAGGTGTTTCTCGATCAGGCCCTGAGCGCGCCGGAGTTCGTCATCGGCATCGAGATTCAATGCAAGAAGCAGATGGCCATATTCGCAGGCGATCATCACCTGGCAGGCATGATCGCGGATGGGTTCCGACAGCCGTTTGGCTCGGTCCAGCAGTGCACGCGCAGAAACAGGATCATTCCGGACGAGTCGTTCAAGTGATGCGAGTCCGGTCAGTGGATACCGGGCATAATGCTCCAGATCGAGCTGCTCGAAGAGAGCAATCGCCAGTCGGTAAGCCTGATCGGCTTCCGGGAACGCAGCCATGTCGCGCAGGACGTCTCCAAGTCTCGTGTGAATGAGCCCTTCTCCGAGTTTGTCTTCGTGGATTCTGCGGAATGCGAGAGCATTTTCGTACAGGTTTCGGGCGCGATCGAACATCCCCTGCGCATGAACAATTCCGGCCAGAGTATACGCCAGTTGGCCCTCCTGCGCGGTGTCTCCGATTTCTCGGAAAATCTCCATGGCTCTCTCGCAGATCTGTTCGGCCAGCCGGAGATCGCCTCGCGAGTTATGGATCATCGCGAGGCTTTTCATGTCGCGGGCTTCGAGATGTCTGTTTCCAAGCGCATGCTGGATATCCATCGCACGTATGAAGGCATTCAACGCCTCATCATACCGGGCATCCCTCTGCAGCAGGGTGCCGAGCTCTGAGAGAAGCGAGGCTTCCGTGCGCTGGTCATGGCGGTGGATCGATGCATCCAGGGCTTCGCGCAGTAGATGCTCCGCTTCGCTCGAAGCGCCTTCGCGGGAGAGAATGAACGCGAGGCGCTTGACGGCTTTGAGTTCACCGTCTTCGTCGCCGACAAGCTGGAAGAGTTCCATCGCGCGCATGACGAGCAGCTTCGCCCGTCGATGCTGGCCCTTGATAACCTGATACTGGCTGATTCCAATGATGCTGTCGGCCTGCTCACGCAGAGCTCCCAGCTTCTTCGCCTGGATGAAGGCTCTGAGATGGATCCGGTATGCTTCGGCCGAACGCGCCTGAAAGCGAAGGACATTTCGCGCATACTGGTTCATCGCTCGAATGCTCGCAGGAGTAGCCTCCGTAACGATCTCGAAATAGGCACGATACATCTTTTCGGCATCCGCCGGCCGATAGGTCCCGGTCGCTTTCTCGGCTGCTTCCAGATAGTAAGCCGCGGCTCTCGAAATCTCACCAGCCTGCCTCCAGTGTCGAGCCATGATATCCGGATGCTCCCGCCCAAAATCGGGAAAGGACATCTCAATTGCCTCTGCAATCCGCAGGTGAATTCCAGCGCGGTCTTGAGGATCGATCGATTCATAAAGTCTGACGAAAAGAATATCATGCACGAACTTGACATAACCCGGAGAAGATTCGCTGACGATCTGGCGCTGGATCAGTTCGTCCATCGCATCGAGCATGGTGTCTTCGAACGGAATAACCGTCCATAGAAGCATCACATCCAGCTCTCGGTCGATCGCCGACATGGTTTTGGCTAGTGACATGGCGGCGGGAGATAGCACGTCCAGACGGCGTTCAACGAGATTCAGGAGCGTGCTGGGGAGCGGTAGGGACTCGATTTCTTCATTCGTTACGCCCTCATCCGTCGGTTTCGCGATCTGCCACTGTCCGGAAGCATCCCTGAACAGCAGATTTTCATCGATGCAAGCCCTGAGATACTCGCAGATGAAAAACGGGTTTCCTTCAGAAAATCGAGTTAAAAAGTGAACGAAACGCCGGGCCGGTGACGATTTGACAAGCATATCAGCTATGATGGTCTTTACGGCGGATTCATCAAGTCTCACAAGTTCGATATGAGTCGATTGGGGTGAACTTACGAGACGCTCGACGGCAGGGGATAACTCTTCCGGACGATACGAACCGATCAGAATGACACGGTTTCGCGTGAAAAATCCGGTTCGGATCTGAAACATGATCAGATCCTTCGATAAATCGTCGATCCATTGCAGATCGTCCAGAAGTAGAAGCACGGTACGTTGTGCGGCAAGCGTCTGGATCACCGATGTGATGGCTTGAAAGACGCGCATGCGTGCCGCGTTGAGATCCGCCTCTTCCTGGTGCTCGGGTGCAACGATTCCCGGCAGTCGCAACATGTCCGGGAAAAAACGGCTAAGGATCGCCCCATTTAAGAGCATGGTGTGGGTCATAGGAGAATCCGGCTGAGTGAGGCACTCGTCGATGAGTTCACGCATCGATTGCCTCAAGGCTCCGAACGGAATTCGATCTGCGACTCTCGACACACCAGCGTGTGGCTCGAGTCCCGGCTGAAACTCCCCGGATAGCACGCGAATATGCTTCCTCTGAACCATGCGGAAGATTTCCCTGAGCAAACGCGTTTTCCCGATTCCGCCCGCCCCTCCGATCATGACACAGCGGCCTTGTCCAGCTATTGCCTGCTCAGCAAGATCATTGATCGCGGAGATCGATCCTTCGCGCCCCGCAAATCTGGGCCGGTAGAGGTAATCCTTCGACCGGGGCAATGGTTGAGTGAAACCCGAGCCGGCTCCGAGCGCATTCAGGCGGCGGGACACATCGTCCGCATACCCGATCCGGTCGTGCGGTTTTTTCTGAAGGAGGCTCAGAATCAACTCTTCGAGTTCAGGGGGAACCGAATCGACCAGTTTGGAGGGAGGCACCTGCACCAGTCGCAGGTGCGCTTCGATCGCCTGCATCGCAGAAGCCGCTTCAAAAGGACGCTGTCCCGTCACGAACTCGTACAGCATACACCCGAGCGCGTATAGGTCGGCTCGCGCATCGATCGCATCGCCCAGAATCTGCTCCGGTGCAATATAAAACAGCGTGCCACCCGTCGATCGGATCGATTCCAGGTCATCCCGACTGACCTTGCCCCAGAATTCGAGCATCAGACCGAAATCGATCAGAACCGGTGTTCCGTCCGATCGCACGATAATGTTCGACGGCTTCAGATCTCTGTGAACGATGCCATGCCCATGAATATAGGATAGTGTCAGACAAATCGAGTTAAATACTGTCAGCACGTCCTTAAGTCGTCCGCCGGCCGCCTCACACCGGTTCGGCAAGACGACCGGTACTGAAATTCCGGTTGAGGGGATCACCGCTGGTTGTGCGGGCTGGAAAGCGTCACTGTCGAGCGTCGTTTTCAGTGATTCGATCCAAGGCTGATCCGAGCCGGAAATCGAAGAGGTGCCGTGTTTGAATTGACGTCTCGTTGCCTGAGTCCAGTGCGCCTCGAAACCGGTCCCCTTCCAGATTACATCCGCGCAATACTGATCGAGCGGAATTCCATCGATGAACTCCATCGCATACCAGGGCAGTCCGTTGGCGACACCTTCGTCGATTATTTTAACGACGCCGGGGTGGTGCAATTGCGCGAGAGCTCTGATTTCCCTTCGAAGGCTCATCGACTGGCGCTCATTCGGGGCAAAAACCGTTTTGAGAGCGACCATCAGTCCGGATTCCGGATCCGCGGCGCGATACACCACACCCATGCCGCCACGGCCGAGAATACCTTCGATCCGATATGCTCCGATCCGTTCCGGTGTGTCTGGATTCATGATTTGCACGTCGGTCTGATTCGCCATACCTCTTGGATAGTATGACACTCCGAGTTATTCTGCGCAATGCCGGGGCACGATTGAGAGCTTGACGTGTCATGTCAGGAGAAATATAGTCCCGGCCCCGGTGGAGGTTCGGGATGCACTGGCTCGTTTCTCTTTTCAGTTCGGATGCTCCGAGTTATTCGGCGGTCGCACAGGCGCTCATTGTCCTTGGACTCGCTGCCGCAACAGGTCTCGCCATTGGTAGCGTGCGGATCGCCGGAATCAGTCTGGGGGTCGCCGGAGTCCTGTTCGCCGGACTGATCCTCGCCCATTTCGGCCTCACCATCGATCCCGGCATTCTGGAATTCGTCCGTGAGTTCGGCCTGATCCTGTTTGTATATTCCATCGGACTGCAGGTCGGCCCCGGCCTGATCGGAAGCCTCCGGAAAGATGGGCTGAAACTCAACGGCATGGCGTTGGTGATCGTCATCCTGGGCGTGGCGATGACGATCGGTATTTTCGTTTTCGCGGATATCCCGCTGCCCGTTGCTGTGGGCCTGTTCTCAGGCGGGACGACGAACACTCCGAGTCTCGCGGCTGCGCAACAGGCACTCCGAGACAGCGGTATTCCGCAGGACCAGCGCGCTCTCCCGGGACTCGCCTATGCCGCCTCATACCCCTTCGGCGTGCTTGGCCTGATTGTCGCCATGCTGTTGCTGCGAGCACTGCTCAGAATTAATCTCACCACCGAACGAGAGGCGTTCGATCGAGGGCAGGAACAGCAGAAACCGCACATCGAAATGATCAATCTGGAAGTCCGGAATCCGAATCTGGATGGACTGAAGATTCGCGACATTCCGTTGCAAGACCATTCGGGGATCGTTATTTCGAGAGTGATGCACGGGGACACGGTCTGCCTGGCTCAGCCTGACGTCACGGTACATCTCGGAGACGTTCTTCTT
>CAYYMM010000134.1:0-10992 GCA_964472395.1 uncultured bacterium
GGGCGTTATGAAGGCGTGGATGAGCGGATCCGCACACATGCCTGTGATCTCGATGTTTCGATCGGCGACTATGTACTGGCGGGCGGGGAATTGGCGGCCATGGTGCTGATCGAAACCATGGCACGGCTTGTACCAGGCGTTGTGGGCGATCAGGAGTCCGTTGAGACAGATTCGCTTGCGGATAACTTGCTGAAATACCCCCAGTATACGCGACCCAATGTTTACCGCGGACATGAGGTTCCGTCGATCCTGCTTTCCGGCAATCATGAGGAAATACGCACATGGAGGCGTTGCGAGGCAATTCGGAGAACCAAAGAGCAACGACCTGATTTATTTACTTGCAAAGACCCCCCCGATAATGATACATAGGCCGTTCGTGTCCGTTTGACAATCTATGCGGTGCGGACACCCCGATGGTTGATTTTCAGTGAGAGGACTTTATGAACCCATTAGTTGAGTTGAATTCGAAGAAAATGGCACGGAAAGATGTAACCGAAGTGGAAGTTGGAGACCATCTGAAGGTCTGGACGATCATTTCGGAAGGTGACAAGGAACGCTTGCAACCATTTGAAGGGGATGTGATCCGAATCCATCGCAACGGAATCTCGACGACCTTCACGCTTCGCAAGATATCCTATGGAGTCGGCGTCGAGCGCATCGTTCCGCTTTACTCACCCTATCTCGCTCGGGTGGAAGTGCTTCGAAAAGGTCGTATCCGCCGGGCTCGCCTGTACTATCTCAGAAGTCTTGCCGGCAAGAACGCAAAAATTCAAGAAAAGCGCTTCAACTGATCCGTTTGCCTGGCAGTCATATCTTTGTCTGCCCATTTTCAATACGAACAATATCATTGGGACAGAGGTGTCCGCTATATTGCGGGAATCGATGAAGTTGGACGAGGGGCTTTGTGTGGCCCTGTTCTTGCTGCCGCTGTCGTTTTGTCTCCTCATGCTGAACTCTCCGGAGTCGAAGATTCGAAGAAGTTGACTGCCCCGGTTCGAGAAGCATTGTTTCGCGACATCACATCATGTGCGATTGCAGTAGGTGTTGGATGTGCCTCAGCCAAGGAAATCGACGCGATCAACATTCTCAACGCCACACGCCTCGCCATGCTCCGAGCCATCAAACGCCTCCCGATCAGACCAGAGTTTCTTCTGATCGACGCCGTCCGGCTTGGTGAATCCGGAATCCCGTTTCAATCCATCATCCGAGGTGATGAACAATCTAAGTCGATAGCTGCGGCAAGTATTGTCGCAAAAGTGATCAGAGATCGTGTGATGACCATTTTTGCCCGACATTACCCGGATTACGATCTCGAGCGGAACAAAGGCTACGGAACACAGAGACACCGCGATGCCTTGCAGAAAATCGGTCCTTGTAGGATTCATCGGGCCACATTCCGATCTGCAAGATCGACTCTCGGTCTGTTCGATGATCCACCCATTAATCCCGGATGAGATTTCACCTGGTTTTTCTTTGATTTTGACCGTCCAGTTGTGTATTAATTTAGGAAATATTCGTAAATTTGCGAAGGAACCACATTCTGTTTCAATGGGTGTTGATGTGGGATTGGAAGAAAAGCATTTTGGAAATCTGGGGGAGTCTTTCGCTCGCGGATATCTCCAACGGGAAGGATTCAGCATCCGTTTCGCTCCGTTTCGTTGCAGATCCGGTGAAATCGATATCATTGCGACGGAGGGAGAGACACTTGTGTTTATCGAAGTGAAGACGAGACGATCCCTGCAGTTCGGTTCACCCATCGAGGCAGTGAATGAAGCGAAACGGCGGCAGATTCTCAAGGTTGCACGCTTTTTCATCGCTCAAATCCAATCCGTGCCGTTCCGGTTCTGCCGTTTTGACGTATTGGGAATCGTGCAGGGGCCATCTGGCACTGAACCTGTTGTGACGCACATCCGGGATGCATTCCGGGATGAATCACGTTTTTGAAGAAAAGGAGGTAACGATGGGATGAGATGAAGCAGGTGTCAAGAGGTATAACAGAGTGTCTGGAAAGGGGGGCTTTCCGGAATACACGCGCGAAATTTCCAACAAAATCTGCATCAAAACGGCTCAAGTGAGGAACATGGTCATGTTGAAGAAATGTGCATTGGTTATTGGCCACAAACGAACCTCTCCCGGGAATCGCAATCATCTATGGTCGGTTTCAGAATTCGGCTACAACGATGAACTTGCCAGACGCGTTGCGACAATTCCCAAACTGACACTTGTTCAGAGGGTCTATCGCCGTACGTTTGAGATGCTCCCGCGGGATGTGAACCGACTGAGACCGGATTTTGTCGTCAGTATGCACTGCAACGCATTCGATCAGAACGAATCAGGGACAGAGATATTGTATTATCATAAATCCGAGATGGGACGGAGGATCGCCGAGATCATGCAGCATTACATCGTGGAATGTCTGAATCTGCCGAACCGGGGACTTAGACCGATGGATGCGGAAGACCGCTGTGGTTACTTGTTGCGTTACTCGGAAGCGCCGGCTATCGTGGTAGAGCCATTTTTCATCGACAACGATGATGACTGCCGGGTTGCGATCGAAATGAAAGACGGCTTGGTGCACGCTTACAGCCGGGCAATCGATGACATCACGCAGATGCTGTATGATTTGGATCGGCAATAATCCCCGGTTAATTTCTGCTTGACATCGATGGTCAGAGTTGTTAGATTCCGCCTGTGTTCGGCGGGAATAGCTCAGCTGGTAGAGCTCTACCTTGCCAAGGTAGCTGTCGCGGGTTCGAATCCCGTTTCCCGCTTTTTCTTTTTTTGGGCGGCGTAGCCAAGTGGTAAGGCAGAGGTCTGCAAATCCTTTATTCACCGGTTCAAGTCCGGTCGCCGCCTTTTTTTTTTCCCCCAGGCCGGAATGGCGGAATTGGCAGACGCAAGGGACTTAAAATCCCTCGGTCCAAACGGACTGTCCGGGTTCGATCCCCGGTTCCGGCATCTTCTTCGAATTCATCAGATTTCATCAGGAGGATTTCATGCACAGGCTGGTAGAGTGCGTACCGAATTTCAGTGAAGGTCGTGATAAACGGATTCTGGATGCCATTGCGAGCGCGATCCAGGCCGTCGACGGCGTCGAACTGCTGAACATCGATCCGGGAGCGGATACCAACCGCACCGTATTCACTTTCGTAGGATCTCCCGATGTTATACTCGAAGCCGCCTTCCAGGCCATCGCAACCGCGTCTCGTCTCATTGATATGACCCGTCACAAGGGAGCCCACCCGCGCCTCGGTGCAACAGATGTCTGTCCATTCGTCCCGATCTCCGGAGTGACCATGGATGAGTGCGTCGAGCTGTCGCGAAAATTAGGGGAACGTGTCGGATCCGAACTGGATATCCCTGTTTATCTGTATGAATATGCTGCTTCGTCGCCTGAGCGAAGAAACCTGGCAATGATTCGTGAGGGGGAGTATGAGGGATTGGCGGCGAAGATTGTGTCACCTGAATGGAGACCGGATTTTGGTCCCGCGCTATTCAATCCCCGAAGTGGCGCAACAGTGATCGGTGCTCGGAAATTCCTCATCGCCTACAATATCAATCTCAACACCCGCAGCAGAAAACTCGCACACCAGATCGCGCTTGATATTCGCGAACGCGGTCGATTCGTCCGGGATGCCAACGGAAAATTCGTTCTGGATGAAAAGGGCCAGAAGGTCTCTAAACCCGGACTTTTGAAGGAATGCAAAGCGGTTGGATGGTTCATCGAAACATATGACAAGGCGCAGGTTTCCATCAATCTAACCGATTTTGAGACAACGCCGCCTCATGAGGCTTTCGATACGTGCGTTGAAGTTGCGCAGGGATACGGAGTGCGCGTTACAGGAAGTGAAATTGTCGGTCTGATTCCGCTGGAAGCGCTGCGGATGGCGGGGCACCATTACCTGAAACAGCAGGCGCAATCCACTGGCGTTCCTGAACACATGCTTGTTGCAACCGCAATTCAATCACTCGGACTAGCAGAGTTATCACCATTCATCCCTGATGAGCGCATCATTGAGTATCGAGTGGCAGGCAAGCGAAAGAAGCTTGTGAACCTGACCTGTAAATCATTTGCTGATGAGTTATCAACGGATTCTCCGGCGCCGGGCGGTGGATCGGTTGCAGCGCTCTGCGGCGCTCTGGCATCCGCTCTGGCTGCCATGGTTGGTAACCTGACAATCGGAAAAAAAGGATATAGCGATGTCACCGATCAGATGATATGGGTCGCGGAGCAGGGGCAAGCACTTAAAGATCTGTTCATCATGGATGTCGATCGCGATACCGATGCCTTCAACAACCTTATGTCATGCTTCTTGATGCCCAAGAAAACACCGGAGCAACAGGAAGTTCGACAGAATGCCGTTCAAGAGGCGACCAGACAGGCCACGTTGATTCCGCTTGGTGTGTTGGAACGCTGCATTCCCGTCCTGGATCTCGCGCTGGAGGTCGCTCGACACGGGAATCAGAATTCCCTTTCGGATTCCGGAGTCTCGATTCTCGCCGCCAGCACCGCTGGCGAAGGCGCTTTTTTGAATGTCCGAATCAATCTCAAATCCATAACAGATGCAGATTTCACCAAAGTCACAACCGAACGTTCCGAAGGGTTGCTGCAAACCCTCCGAACAAAGGTTTCGGAAGGACTGAACGAGGTCCACAAGCGGCTCGGAATCCAAATCGTCCCGTGATACTGTCCATGACAATGTCCTGAACCGATGACACTCGATATCGCCTCCGAGGCCTAAGATTCTGATGTGACTTGTCTAATCTGATGTATATTAAGTGTTTTTAACTTTGGCACACCGATTGCTAATATGTGTTTTCAGTCAGTCAAAACGACTGAAAGGAGGCATCATGAAAACGCAAATCAGTATGGTAATCGCTGTTGTTGTCGGCCTGATGATGGTTGTGCCGGCCATGGCATGGGAACGCGGCCGTGTAGAATTTTCTCCGTATGTCGCTTATGCACTCGGTGGGTCATTCGATGATTTTTACAGCTACAACGGAAACGAATACTACGGAAACGTCGATCTCGATGACGGTACTCAACTCGGCGTTCGCATGGGTATCGGGGTCGCGCGTGGAGTTGGAATCGAGTTCCAGGCAGCCTATATGCCGACCGCGTTTTACGCTGATCGTGATGAGAGTTTCTTCGGGGGAAACAGTCGCAAGATCACGGATGTGGATCTCACGATTTTCCAGGGAAGTCTGATGATCGACATGGCTCGCGGACCGGTGATACCTTACATAGGAATGGGCATCGGATCGACCACATTCAACATGGATTACGGCGATGATTCGACCCGATTCACCGCGAGTCTTGCCGGAGGATTTCGTTTCCGAATCAACAGTCACCTGTCATTCAGGACGGAAATCCGCGGATATGGAATCTGGATCGACGAAGGGAACAATTGTTACGACGATTATGACTGTGATGATGATCAGTATCTCAGAATTCTTGAATCGTCGTTCGGTCTATCCGTGAAAATCTGACCCACTATATTCCCTGAATACCGATCGCTCTGATACAGTCAAGAGATATCCGCAATGGGTATCTCTTGTTGTTTAACAGAGGTTCGATATGGAACTTTTCCCGGAAATGAAAGAACAATCATCGCAAATCGTTTCGGTCCCACTGGCGGACCGGATGCGTCCGCGATCCTTACTGGAGTATGTCGGACAGGAGCATTTACTCGGGGAGGGTCAACCGCTCCGAAAAGTCTATGAGAGTGGTTTGATGATATCGATGATTTTGTGGGGACCACCGGGAAGCGGAAAAACAACGCTCGCCCGGCTGATCGCTCGAGCATCTGATGCAGACTTCATCGAATACTCAGCCGTCATCTCGGGTATCCAACAGATCAAGGAAGTGGTGCGAGTTGCCGAGATTCAGCTTCGGGCAAAGGGCCGGAAGACGATTTTGTTTGTTGATGAGATCCATCGGTTCAACAAGGCTCAACAGGATGCATTTCTGCCGCATATCGAAAAAGGATCAATCGTACTGATCGGAGCTACGACTGAAAACCCATCGTTCGAGGTGATCCCTGCACTTCAATCCCGCACGCGTGTTTTCGTGCTCGAGCCTCTCGGACGTACCCACATCATCATGATCATTCGTCGTGCCATCGATGATCCGGAGAGGGGTTTGGGAAGAACGGCAATCTCAATATCAGATGAAACGGTGGGTTTACTGGCCGACAGTTCCAATGGAGATGCTCGAGTTGCACTGAATGTGCTGGAGTTTGCCTGCGAACTGTGCTCGTCCGGTGAAGACAATCGGCGTGTGATCACCAACGAGACCATTCTGGCAGCGTTGCAGCGTCGAGCACGTTTGTATGATAAATCGGGGGAGCAGCATTTCAATTTCATTTCCGCGCTTCATAAAAGTCTGCGAGGGTCGGATGCCGATGCGTCATTGTACTGGCTGATGCGGATGCTGGAAGCAGGTGAGGATCCATTGTATCTGGTCCGGCGCATGGTGCGATTCGCCGTTGAGGATGTCGGTCTGGCGGATCCGAGAGCATTGAACATCGCAATTTCGGTAAAGGATGCCTACGAATTCCTCGGCTCACCGGAAGGAGATCTGGCATTGGCTTATTGCACCGTGTATCTTGCAACCTGTCCCAAATCGAACCGTGTTTACAAGGCATTCGGTGAGGTGCGGAAAGCGGCGCAGGAGACTCCGGATGCGCCGGTTCCGATCCATCTGAGGAACGCTCCGACGCGTCTGTTGAAGAATCTGGGATATGGCGCTGAGTATCGATACGATCATGAGTATGAGGATGCGGTATCGGGACAGGTGTTCTTTCCGGATTCGATGCCGGAGAGGGTCTTTTACGAACCGACGGAGAAGGGGATGGAAGGGGAGATTCGGCGGCGGATTGAAGCATTCCGGGTACGGAGGGCAGAGCGACGCAGATCTGAGGAATCTCGTTGTTGACATCCGGCAGAGACATCCGTATTCTATATATCATCATATCAAGATAACTTGATATGATACTCAAACAAACAGGACGCCCGAATGCTTACGACACTCAAGGCACTGGCCGAAGAGACGCGAATCCGAATCCTGGTCATATTGGACCACGGCGAGTTTTCGGTCATGGAGATCATGCAGATTCTCCGGATGGGGCAAAGCAGGATTTCGCGACATTTGAAAATTCTCCAATCAGCCGGTATCGCCGGTAATCGCCGAGACGGTGCCTGCGTGTTTTATCATCTCACTCACGCAGATTTGTCTCGGGATGTTTTCAACAAGGAGATCCTTAAATGGGCCCGATCAACCGCTTGGTACTCCGCCCTCATTGCTGAAGCATCACGAGTTCTAGCTGAGCGTCACCGACGAAGCGCTGACTCATTCAATCGAATTGCGCCGAACTGGACCTGCCTTCGGGATCGGTATGTCGATTTTGATCGATTTGAAGCATCGATTCTGAAGTCTTTCGCTCGCTCGCACCTCATCGCAGATCTCGGATGCGGCGCTGGTGATATAACCACGCGACTCGTTGTGGGAGGTCATGATGTAATCGGTGTCGACAGTAGTTCTGAGATGCTCGGGAAAGCCAGAGAAATATTGACTGACGCACTGAATACCCACCGTGTGGATCTCAGATTGGGCGCGATCGAACATCTCCCGATTCGAGACAATGAAGTCGAGGGCATCCTGTGCAGCATGGTTCTGCATCATCTGGCTGAGCCAGGAAAGGCGTTTCTGGAATTCAATCGGATACTGGGTAGACGAGGAGTTCTGATCCTCATTGACTTTCTCCAGCACGACAATGAGCAGTTACGCAATGAAATGGGCGATTTGTGGCTCGGATTTACTTCTGTGGATATGACCCGTTGGCTGGATCAATCCGGTTTCAAGGTGAAACGGATCGAGACAATTCCGGCTCGACACGATTCAATACAGTTGCTGATGGCAATTGCACATAAACAAACCTCAATCATGGAGAAATCGAATGACTGAAAACTACAAGGTCGCTAACATCAAGCTCGCGGATAAGGGACGTATGAAGATCGAGTGGGCGGAATCCCGGATGCCCGTTCTGATGACCATGCGTAAACGATTCGCGGAAACGCAACCGCTGAAGGGACAGCGCATCGCCGGCTGTCTGCATGTAACGAAAGAAACTGCGGTGCTGGTTGAAACTCTCCGGATTGCCGGAGCGGAAGTTTCCTGGAGTGGATGCAACCCGCTGTCCACACAAGATGACATTGCTGCAGCGCTTGCCGCCAACGGAATCTCAATATTCGCCTGGCACGGCATGAGTGTTCCTGAGTTTTACTGGGCCATCGAGAAGACCCTTGAGTTCAAGCCGACGTTGACTCTGGACGACGGCGCGGATCTCATCTTCACCATCCATTCCAAGCACCCCGAATATGCTCACCATGTCATCGGTGGCACCGAAGAAACAACGACCGGTGTCCATCGGATTCGAGCAATGGCGGCCGACAAGAAACTACTTTACCCGATCTATGCGGTGAACGATGCCGAGACGAAATGGGATTTCGACAATGTGTACGGTACCGGACAAAGTTCACTCGATGGAGTTCTTAGAGCCACCTCGGTGCTTATTGCGGGGAAGACCTTTGTTGTGGCTGGTTATGGACATTGCGGCAAAGGCTGTGCTATGCGCGCCGCGGGGCTTGGTGCCAATGTCGTGGTCACCGAAGTCAAGCCGACGGCAGCACTTAAAGCGATACTTGATGGTCATCGTGTCTTGCCGATGGATGAAGCGGCTCGAATCGGCGATATTTTCATCACAGCGACAGGGATGAAAGATGTCATTGTAAAAAGGCACTTTGAGTCGATGAAGGACGGGGCCATCGTCTGCAATACTGGACATTATGATTGTGAAATCAGAATACCCGATCTGACCTCGATCGCTCGATCATGCCGGGAGATACGGTCGAACAACGAAGAATTCACCTTACAGGATGGACGCAGAATCTACTTGCTTGCTAAGGGGCGGCTGGTCAACTTGGCAGCGGCCGAGGGACATCCGAGCGAGGTTATGGATATGAGTTTTGCAAACCAGTTGATGGCATTGATCGAGATGTCGCGACGTGGATCGACGATGGAAAAGATCGTATACGATCTACCGGAATCATTGGATCAGGAAATCGCCAGAATCAAACTGGATACAATGAAGTGCGGAATCGACACATTGACGGAGGATCAGGTTCGATATCTGACGGATTACAGCTCAGGGACCTGATAATCGAGAGAAAGTTTGAATCGAATCGGGCCGGTCCAGGAGGATAACTCCGGATCGGCCTGTTTCATTTTAGGCTCGTAGTTATGCACAATTTCATGAGAAGAGTTATGAACAGTTTATGAACAATGACATAACCACATGTATTTATTAAACAATATGAACATATGAATGAATCGCGAACTTAACATAATATAACTTATCGGACATTATAACTGTCCAAACAAATTCCCTTTTCGGCAGGAACACCTGCACCTATACTTCCCACATCAAATTGTCATAGTCTTCTGTCGGTACGCGAAACTCGATCCCATACAGGTCCGGGATCCTCCCAAGATAACGGTCGCCAACCCGTAACTCGACAAACAGGTCTACCTTCTGATCACGCTTGGCCCCGAGATACTCGAACGGGATTGCAATCTCAAAAACATCCTCAAATGCCGCATGTATCTGCCCATGTAGATGATCCTCACCGACCACGATTGCCGAGCGCTTAACCTGATCACCGATTCGCTCTGAGCACAACTCAATGAGTGTCTCCGTTCCCGGTGCCGGAATGATGGATCGAACTCCGACCTTCAAACCCTTTTCGCATGCTTGCTCAATCCCCTCACCCGGGTTCAGGCGTAAATAGACCTTCTGAAGATCGAAGCCAAACTCAAGCGATTCGACTACGCGTTCGGATTCGGCGGCATGCATCGTCCCGAATGTTTGTCGAAAGTTTATTTTTCCGGCTCCGAACCATTCGAAGTAACTATCTCGGCGTCCATCAATCTTGGGAGACAAAAGAGTCTTGGGATGAATCAATTTAAAGCATCTCGACTTCTGCCGCAAAATAGTCTGATACAATTCCGCCGGTACGGTTTCTCCAATATCCGTATAGACTCGCTGGAGTAACGTCCTGAACAGAAAATCAAAATCTTCTTTTTCGTCAGAGTTGTGATCGTCGCCATACCACCAGAACCAATCACTTGCCTGAGCCTTCCGAATCCTGTTTCGAGCTGTCTCGATCTGGACAGGCGTTCGATCCATCTGATGCCGATCGATCGCCTCAGACGCTTGTCTCAGATATTCCCATGCTGTGTTTTCTTCCTCATGACCGATCCAAATTCCGAAGTTTCCATTGATCCATGAACCCGCCGCAATAGCCGGAATAGGTGAAATCTGATGGTCGCAGCTCTTGAGATACTCGCTGACACAGCGTGTCTGGATACGGGAATTCGCAGATATTCTGGTGAACAATTTTTCCAGGAAAGTCCATCCCCCGCCGCGGTAGTGTTCCCAGGCATTTTCGCCATCCAGGATGATTGTGACACACGGAGCGAATGGGAGATTCTCGGTTCGTTCGTGAATCATCATTAACCGCTGTTCAAAGTCCATCACCGCAAGATCTTCGTCCCAATTCTGATAATCGAATCCAATCAGATCCGACAAGAGGTGATCACGGAACAGCAATGTGACTTTTCCTTTTTCAGTTTCGGCTTTCCATGGTCTGTAAAGCAGTTCAGGCACATTCGTTTGCCCGCTCTTATCGCGAACAAATGGCAGTCCCGCAGATTTCGCCAGGATATCTTCATCCGAAGCGATCCATGCTACCTTGTTTTCTGCGAACAACCGGACCGTCTTCGATGAAACGGATCCCTCTGCTGGCCACATTCCCCTGGGATACTGACCAAACAGCGCTTTGTGTTTCTCGCGCGCTGCTCGAATGTGCCAGGCAGCGTCGACTTGGAAGTCAAAATGCGTCGGCATTGTGATCCGAGGAAGGGCTTCGCGG
>CAYYMM010000135.1:0-10860 GCA_964472395.1 uncultured bacterium
GTGACAAATCCGAATCCACGGGAACGACCGGTTTCACGGTCATTCAGAACGACCGCTTCCACGACTTCACCGAACTGTTCGAATTCCTGGCGCATACGATCACTCGTCACATTCCAGCTCAACCCACCAACAAACAACTTCTTACTCATCACACTCTCTCCTTCTGAGGTTTCGAAATCACACCGATCCGAACCAGAACCCAAGCTTGCGAACATCAAACAGATTCGGTTCTCGAGTCGTTCCTCTCGGTCTTCCACGCTCACATGCCAATCATGTGAAGCTACCGGCCAATGATGCATACCTTTTTCAGGGAAGTCAATAGAGTCTATTGACACGATCGCGACCTCCCCCAAGAAGCGTTCGGAATGACTTTGACATGTCTATTGACTCAGGCCGACATTGTCGAAGTCTTCTCGACACGCTACATTGGATGATGCCGATCGTCGATTGCAATCGCGGGAGTTCGGAGACATGGTAGAGCGGCGTGCAAAACCGGGTTGTCTGGGACGTTGCCTTCGATGGGGAAGACTGGGCTGCATCATTGTGCTTTCATTGATCGTCTTCTCCGTCTTTCTCGTCATGTCAGTCCGTTTCATCAACCCTCCCGCGACCCCCCTTATGATCATACGCGCTACCGGCCATCAGAAGATCGATTACCGCTGGACACCGCTCGAGCAGATCGCACCCAGTCTTCAACAAGCCGTCATGGCTGCGGAAGACCAACGGTTCATCGATCACGATGGATTTGATTGGAACGAGATTCAGAATGCGTTGGAGGAAAATGAGAATCGGAAGAAACGAAGAGGAGCAAGCACGATTTCGATGCAGGTAGCGAGGAATCTGTTCTTGTGGCCCGGGGGGGGATGGTTCCGCAAAGGGCTGGAAGCATACTTCACCGTGTTACTTGAAACCTGCTGCTCGAAGTACAGGATCATGGAAATATACTTGAATATTGCCGAATGGGGTCCCGGCGTGTTTGGAGCGGAGGCAGCGGCTGCGTTTCATTTCCATAAACCGGCCGCTCGATTGACGCACCGGGAAAGCGCATCGCTCGCAGCCATTCTGCCTAGTCCAAACAAGTGGTCTCCGAATAGACCGGGTCCGTACACACAAAAACGAATCGAAACGATCGCTTCGATTATGAATCGTTTTAAACCCGTATCATCACCTGAAGAGGACCGACAACCGCATCCTTCAGCACGCTAATCCACTCCAGCACTATGTATTGGCTCCAAGTTCTTGCTGTATGCCCATTCTTGCAGTATACTTGATTCGTTTTGAGGTCAGTGTTCGACAGAAATGATCGTACATCCATGAATTCGACGAGAGGAGATTCACCGATGAGAAGGATCATGTTCAAATCTGGTCTTATCATATGCCTGATCTCCCTGATGCCCCTGACCCTCGCCTCTGATGTTTCGCTGATCGGTTCTCACGCACCTGATTTCAGCGTGCGGTCAGGCAGTGGCGACATTCTGTCGCTCGCGGATATCTCCGGAAAAATCGCAGGACTTTTTTTTCAACCTCGTTTTCGTGAAATCGTCGACCAGCAGAAGCCATTCGAGCAAGCGCTCGATACCTTCTTCAAATCCCTCACGGCTACAGATCAGGCACGGATTTTCAGAGGGGCTTTCATCGATACACATAATATACCCGGGCTGTTCAAATGGCTGACGCGGATGAAGATGCGATCTCAATCAAGAAAACTCGGGATCACTGTCTACGGTGACTGGACTGGTGAGTTTGCTTCCGCCTATCATGCGAGGCCGGACCAGTTCAATTTTTATCTGACCGATACTTCCGGAAAGATTGTCCATCAGCATCAGGGACCGGTTTCACAGGACGACAGTTCACGAATCATCGAGATGCTGCGTGACCAACTCAAAAAGGGCATCGATACGCCGACGGTATCGGATTGAATGCGAGGAGAACGAGGCTGTAAAGGGGCGCGACGGGAGGAGTCATGAATCATGTCGATCTGCTTGGCGCCGGAGGATCCTCGGACAAAGGTTCTGAAGCGCATCAAACAAAGAAGATCAAGGAACTCGAAGCACGAGCCAAGCGGTTTCGAGTTTCGCTGCGTGAGTCCGAAGAACGCTTCAAAACCCTCTGTAATCTGATTCCCGAGACAATTTGCTGCTTTGATCTCGAAGGGTTGATCAGTTACTGGAACTCGAGTGCCCAGCAACTGTTCGGCTGGACATCCGCGGAGTTACTCGGGAAGTCGGTGTTTGAAGTCATCCTTGCGAACCTTTCAACGGACTCTCCCCTGCGCGAATTGATATCCAGCCAGGGGGCTTCAGGAAAACTGCCGGATTTTTCCCAGGAAGTTCGCTTCCTGCATAAAAATGGTCAGGAATTCATCGGAATTCTGACTCTGGCGGAAGTGCGATCAGAGAGCAGTCTGAGTTTTGTCTGCTCGATTGTGCCGAAATCGGAACTGAGCCATCTCGACGGCGTTCGGATGGATGAGCCTGCAGCAACCGAGCATCTGTGTATGCCGGATCCATTTCCCATGGGGTGTTATGAAGCACTCTGTGATTTTTGGTTAAATGTATCGCATGAGATCCGAAAACCCCTCAGCGGGATTACCGGAATGTTGCAACTGGCCATGAAGACTGAGTTATCGAAGGAACAGCGCGAGTATCTCGAAATGCTCCAGATCACATCCGATAACATGATGACACTCATCAATGACATCATTGATTTCAGTAAAATCGAAACCGGACAATTCGATCTCGAGCAGATCGATTTCGATCTCCATTCCACATTGGAAGCAGCCATCAGTGCGTTTGCTTCGCATGCAACCGAAAAGGGATTGACTCTGGAATGTCGAATCAGTCCCAACGTCCCAAACGCCCTGCGAGGCGACCCCGGGCGATTTCGGAAAATCATCCTCAATCTGCTCGACAATGCCATCAAATACACAACGAACGGCTTCGTGCATGTCTACTGCGATCTGGATCAAGAATCGTCGGACCGGGCGCAATTGCATATCCGCATCGAGGATAGCGGTGTCGGCATCGAACCGGAAAAACTGGCCTCGCTGTTCGACATTCGACAGCCCTGGCAATCCGGCAGTCACGAGAATGCTCCGAGCCGTCTCGGTCTGTCCATCTGCCGGGAACTTGCCGAGTTGATGGACGGAAAGATCTGGGCGGAAAGCGAACCGGGGAAAGGCACCGTTTTTCATGTGACATGCTGTTTTATCCGCCGGATCATGCCCAAACCGATGCCTCGGGAGCGTCTCCATGCGAGCCTCACCAACCTGCGCGTTCTGTATGTGGATTCGAGCGCTACGGACCGAATCATCATGAACGAAATGCTGTCGGGGCGTGTCCACCGATATGAAGATGCGGGCGATTGGGAATCAGCGCTTCTCGAACTATCGAAAGCAAAAACCACCAATCAGCCCTATCATCTGATCATTGTCGATTCGATGATCCCGCCATCGCATGTCTTCGAGTTTGTATCGTATCTCAAGAGCGGCGATTATCTCAGGGAGACGCGCGTCATGGTGCTGACGTCATTCGGCCAGCGAGGTGATGCGGCGAAATGCCGTGAACTCGGGATTTCAGCCTATCTGCTGAAACCCATCAAGCAGAGCGAACTGATTGAAGCCATTCAAAAGGTGCTGACCGGCGAAAAAGATGCCTTCACCGACGAATCACAACTCATTACTCGACATACCATTCGTGAGGATCGTGAACGCCTCAAATTCAACTTTCTCGTCGTCGAGGATAATCCGCTCAACCAGGAAATCACGGTCAGAACCATCGCCAAACATGGACACGGGATCGAAGTGGCCGACCAGTCTAAAAAAGTCATGGATTACTTGGCGACAGACAGTTTCGATGTCGTCCTGATCAACACTCAGCTTGCCTCAATGGACGCATTCGAGATCACTCGAAAGATTAGGAAAAAAGAACGTCAGACAGGACACCATGTCCCGATTATCGCACTCATGGATCCCGGGAGTCCTGTCGAGCAATCGTTCTGCCTGGATTCCGGTATGGACAATTATGTCTTAAAGCCGCTGAAACACTCAGAAATCCACACAACGGTGCAACAGACTATCGACCTTGTGCGACACCGGACCAAGCGAAATCCCAAGGTTGTCTCGCATGTCGAATCCGAATCACCTTTTAACTTTTCGAAGATTCTCAAGATGTTCTACGGTGACCAGGATCTGCTTCGTCAGGTCTTCAAGTTGTTCAATGAGCACTATCCTGCGCAGATCGAAGCCTTGCAGAAAGCGGGTACCGAACACAATCCGGCCAAACTGGTGAAAGCGATCGGCAGATTGAAGACATCGGCTCAGAATTTCGGGGAATCCCTGATTCTGAAAAAACTTGCCCAGATCGAAAAACTCGGACAGACACCGGACATGGTCGGCGCGACCGATGCGATTGCCGAACTCGACGCTTTGATTACTCAGTTCATCGCCTTCATTACCAAGAATCTCAAGAAACCGCACTGAAAGTTCAGATCGTCCTCGCATTCAAATTACGCATGGTGAACTGGTTGGCCATCGCATGTGATGTCCGCTTTAAACGCAATGCATTCTGAACCAGAAATGTTTTCACACCTGAAATTCTCGATGCGCGTCCGAGCTTCATGTTGATTTCCGCCCGACGCATCGCGATTCGGGTTCTCTGTTGCATGCGTTGTGTGAAAACCATTAAATCTTTGGATTCGATGTTCCTGCGGATGTCCTGGCGGAAAATACTGACGAGATCCCAGGCATCCATGAATCCGAGATTCATCCCCTGTCCGCCGATCGGACTGATCACGTGCGCAGCGTCGCCGCACAAGAAAACCCGGTCTCTGACAACCTGTTCAGCCATGTAATGCTGCACGCCAAACGCACTCACCATGGTTGATCCTGAAGGATTTACATCGATCCTTGTCCGGTCTCGGATAATCCCGCACAACTCGGTTGGTTCCGGATCTGAAACGTATCGACTCGTCCTGGCAACCCATCGCCGTCGACCCGCCGGAAGTGGAAATGATTCCACGACACCCTGCGGGTGCAGGAACACCGCAGCATCCGATCCGAACGAAGTTGCGTCCGGAAAGTCTCCCATCAGATAGGTATCCGGGTACGGTGCACCGTTGAAAAGAATACCGGCGGCAGTTCGAACGGAGCTGTTTTTACCGTCGCACCCGACGAGGTATCGGCATTCGATGCTCTGAACACAATCCGTCGCATCATCCTCATGGAATTCAAGGCGGATTCGATCACCCGACAACTCGATCCGGTCAAATATGGATCCCCGGATCACCTGACCGGCGGCACCCGTCAAGCCAGCCTCCAGAAGCATCTCCGTCATCTGCTGCGGAATCGAAAGAACGAAGTTGAACGGAGGGCGGCACGACGTAAACGATAGCTCCCCCAATCGAACGCGATGATTGAACGCAATCCCTTTTCTTACTGTGACACCCTGCCGAAGAAAGTTGTCGACAAGACCAAGTTCGCGGAGGTATTCCAGGACCGGAGGATGGATGCCGATCGCCCGTGAGTGTGGATTGGCGGAACGACGTCGTTCCACTATGCAAAAGTCGACACCGGTCTTCTGAAGACACACGCCAAGAAACAACCCGACAGGTCCTCCCCCGATAATGACCACATCATGGGAAGTGATTCCATGAGCCACGTCAGTTTCTCCTGACGCCGGCGGGATGCCGGAAAATCGCCACCAGACGGAATGGAAACAAGTGCTCGACCTCCCAGCCGGTCGGCAGAACTGCCCGCAGTTCATCTGGTTTGAAGCTGCGGCGAATCGAGATCAATCCATCTTCCACGACAAAGGAATGTCTGAAAAAGGGGCGAGTGAGCAACCGGAATCCCACATGAGCAATCCGGCTTCGATGGATGTCCGACATAATGACGGAGCGCACCGATAGACGGCAGGCAGACTCGAGAAAGTGTGCTAGATCAGCATGAGCGATGTGATGCAGAAGATGATTCGACATCACCACATCGAAAGAACGGCTTTCCCCCTGCCACTCCGACACGTCACGCCGGATAAATTCGATATTACCTGGGTAACCCGCACCACGCGCATAGTCGACCGATCGCTGATCTGTATCGATTGCCGTGATCCGGACATCGTAGCCATCCATCTGCGCCCGGCGAGCGATGTATGCCGGTAGGTCTCCAGCTCCAAATCCGATGTCGAGAATCCGAACGGGTGAAGGATTGTTCTCCAGTATCGGCTGAATATAGCGCTGATAGATAGTCCCAGGACGGGCGAACAGACGGTTGATCCGGGTAAACTGACGATAGGTATTCCTCAGCAGATTCGGATCACAATCTCGGCGATCCATCCATTCGACCAGATCGGGTTCCCGCTTCACGCCCTGAGCCGTCCGGTGCTATCGAATTCTTGCAGAAATCGGATCAGGTGAGGGATATCGTCGAGAACATCGATACTATTCCGTCTCAGAAATGAACGGATCGACTCGGAAATGAAACCGCCCACAACCAATGAAGCTGCCGGTTTGATGTACTGGCTGAGACGCACGAGTTCCTCCGTGGTGTGCATCGAGCATTCCGGGTACGTCAGACTCAAAGCAACCAGTGACGCGTCGAGTTTCCTGGCTGCTGCCGCGATCTCCTCTGCAGGAAGATCAGAGCCCAGGAAGATGGTTCGCCATCCTTGAGTCGCTCCGATGATCGCAACCGCCATCGCACCGATCTCATGATGATACCCCTCCGGTGTTGTGCTGATCATCACAGGTGCGTTGGGGGAGGAGACTCTGCGTGTCAGCATCGATCCAAGCCTCTCCCGGATCACTTCCGACGCCAGATGCTCCTGGGCGACTCGAAAATCGCCGGCTTGCCAGGATGCACCCACTCGATTCATGAGGGGTACAATCACATCCTGAATCAACTGAATCTCGGACATCCCGATCATGGCTTCAGTGAGAACCTCTTGCAATCGGTCACCATCATATCGCTCGATGGCTTTCAGACCATCTTCGACATAGGTTGTGCTTTCTGACCAGTCCTTTGATGGAGATGCGCGTGAAGCCGTGACGGTTCGTTCGAACTCATGAAGCGATCGCTCCAGATCGTCATCCGAAAGTTTCGCGATCTGACCAATACTGAAACCTCGTTCTACCAGACCTTTCAACAGGTTCAGACGATGAATATCGGCTTCCGAGTAGAGACGGCGCTGTGTGTCGGTGCGCCCGGGGGACACCGCTCCATAGCGTTTTTCCCAGGCTCGGATGAGATGCATCGAGAGCCCGGTTTGATTTTGAACGACACGAATGGGTACGAGGTGTTGCTTATTCATGAGAAATAGCCTACGGATCTGTCTAAATATTGTCAAGAGAATATCTCAATGATCGCCCGAAAATGCTCCAGATGATTCCGCTTAAATAAATGATATATAGACTCAGAAAACGATCTCGAGTCGCTGTCTAATATTTTTTCGCATTTTACTTGACTTTATTTTAGACAATCATTAATCATGGTTTCAGATGGGACGAACACGTAACCCAAACAAAGGAGAAAGACCATGAAAAAGACCATCAGAGACTCACGGAATCGTTTGAACACATCGATCGCATTCGCAGCGATCCTGTTGACCTGGTTTGCAGCAACCGGATTTTCGATTGCGCCCGTCAGGCCATATGAACCGATTGGGAACATGGCCCCGGGCACGGACGCATTTATCCGGGTGATTCACCTGTCGCCTGACGCTCCCGCGGTTGACATCTGGGTCAATGATTCCTCCGCCGTCATCAGCAACCTACCCTTCCAGCATGCAAGCACCTTCTTGACGGTCGCTCAGGGAACGTACGATTTCGATGTCGTCCCGGCAGGTGGCACGATCGATCAGAGCGTGCTGGCGATCGATGATGTCATGCTCGCGGCAGATCAATACTACACGGTTGCCGCCTACAATACTCTCGACTCAATCACCCCGCTGGCACTGGTGGATGACATGACGCCACCGGCAATCGATACGATTCATGTTCGTGCGATTCACACGGCAGCGGGCGTTGGCGAGGTCGATATCTGGTTGATTCCCGAGATGGGATCACCCTCTCCCCTCTGGGTGGATGTGCCATTCGGTGCAGTAGGAAACTATCTGCCGGTTCCGGCGGCTGCATTCACAATCGGATTTGATGTGGACAATGATGCCACTCCGGATCTGATTTTCGACATCCCCGCTCTCCCCTCCCAGACGATTGCGAATGTCTTCGCCACAGCCAACTCCATGGGGAAGGTTTTCCTGATCGCCCAGTTCATGGATGGGACCACCACACGGATTGACGCACGCGACAGTGAGGCTCATATCCGGGTGCTGCATCTCTCGCCGGATGCACCTGCCGTCGATGTCTGGGTCAACACCAGCATGAAAGCCGTTTCGGAGCTTGCTTTCCCCGACACGACCGGTTACCTCGATGTCGCTCCCGGTACCTACACCTTCGATGTGGCTCCCGCCGGGACATCCGCAGCCCAGAGTGTGCTGACGATCCCCGATGTGAATCTGGCCGCTGGAACCTATATTACGGCCGTTGCTTACGATTTCCTCGCCAATATCACGCCTCTTGCGCTTGCGGATGACCAGTCGCCTCTCGCCATGAACACGATGCGGATCCGAGCCATCCACACGGCATCGGGAGTGGGCGAAGTCGACATCTGGAGTGTTCCTGAAATGGGTTCACCGATGATGCTCTGGGAAAACGTTGGATTCGGCGATGTCGGTGGGTACATTGAAACTCCCATCGGTCCGATCACTGTCGGGTTTGATGTTGACAACGATGCCGTTCCGGATCTTCTCTTCGATGTTCCTACGCTGCCATCCGACACCATCGCGAACGTCTTTGCGGTCCGTGATTCGACCGGAGCGGTCTTCCTCATCGCTCAGCTCATGGATGGCCCAACGGTGAGAATCGATGCGCGTTCGACCTGCACCGAGTTTGGCGTGACCTTATCCGCCCCTCTGATGTTCGTGACACCCGGCGACACTTTCTATGTCAAAGCTGAGGTGTGCAATCCGGGCAGCCCCTTGATGGATGCGCCGTTCTTCGCGCTGCTTGATGTGGGAACTGGAGAATACTGGTTCTATCCCAGCTGGACGTTGTATCCTCCGGCGATCGACTATGCGCAGATCGACATCCCGACGGGTATAACCGAGATCGACGTGATTCCGACGTTCACCTGGCCCGATACCGGTACTCTGATGCTCGACAACATTCACATCTTTGGTGCCGTGCTGAATGCAGGACTGACTGAAATCATCGGAACATACGATGTCATTCAGTTCGGATTTGGTCCTGGCATGTAACGTCCGCTTCTTTCCACAGGCCCCGAACATCCGGTTCGGGGCCTCTTTTTTTTGCCTAAAGCGTCAGTTTGGGCGGTGTTTTATCGATGAACGCTTTTATCAGAGTCTGCGCGGTTTCTTTTGATCCGAAATCGGGGTACTGCACCGGTCGATCATATCCTTCGGAAGCTAGAATCCGTGCGCACATCACCCGGCATTCCTGGGCGAGGTCATTGGAGGAACCGAGAATCCGGACGCATTCCTGTCCGGAATGGAATCCCATGCCATTGTTTGCCGCCACGAAATCCCATCGCAGTTGTGCCTTTCTGAGCAATTCCCTTGCATTTTCGAGCTCCGGATCCGATGCTCCGGCTTCCAGACAGGCTGCGACATCCAGATGCGCGTACGCGATGGCTCGTTCCGTTCGCCCCCGTGCTTCATGCACTTTATCCTGGATGCTCTCCACGCGTTTCCGGATATCCGCCTCGCTCCAGCGATGGCAGACCGCGCATGAATTCGAGATATTGAGCAGAGGACTCTGCAGGTGGTGATTGGTGTACTTCACTCCACCTTCAGTCCGGTAGGGCATGTGACAATCCGCACACGAGACCTGACGGAAATGATGAATCCCAGTCCGGAAGATCTCATAATCCGGATGCTGCATCTTCACCATCTTCGTTCCACTTATTGCATGCGTCCAATCGGAGAATCCTGATTCATGGTAGTAGACATCGATGTTTTCGATCTCGAAACCCTTGTCCCAGGGGAATGTCAGATAATTCCCTGACCCCTTGAAATAATACTCGACGTGGCATTGCGCACAGACCAGCGTACGCATCTCCTGGTGGGAGATATCGTTGATGTTGCGCCCCTGACGCTCGAGAGCTTCTCTGAGGGCCGGACGGGAAATACGCAGTTTCATAGTATTCGGTTCATGGCAATCCAGGCAGCCGATCGGATGCGTTATCTCATCTTTGAATTCACTGAAACTACCGGCATAAAACTTGTCGATGCCGATCGAATTCATGACTCGGGGCACATCTGGGCTTTTGCATGTCCAGCACGTCGCAACGGTCTTCTCGTTCACACGCTTTGTTTTGACAACATCTTCTATCGCATAGACATGGCCTCGGCCCTGAAGATAGTCTTTGGCAAAACCATATCCGGCGAACAGGATCACATTCGCTGGTGTTTCCTCGAGATAATCCCTTGGGAACGATCCGCCGTGTGCAGTCCGCGTCGTGGAATCCTTCATCTCGAGATAGGATGAGTACTCACGCGGAAAGTTATCCCGCCACTTCGCACTATCCGTTTCCCACTCACCGATCTCCTTCAGGGGCGGTTGAATGCGGGCTTCCTGACGTCTGTCGAGAATGGATGCGCCGAGCATACCCAGCACAAAGACACCGATCATGACACCGGCCATTATCACCCATCCCAACCATCGAAATCGGGGCTTCGTTCCGGTTTGGTCAGTCATGATTCTCCTCCATGGTCGATCGCGGCAGTCTCCCGCCGGTCAGTTGAGGTGCCTCGATGAACGAAACACCAGGCAATTGCGGAGTAAGCACGT
>CAYYMM010000136.1:0-10754 GCA_964472395.1 uncultured bacterium
GGACCGGATGTCCTGTTCAGGGAGATCGTTTCCGAGCATTACCAGTATGTCCACGCGGTCGAGCAATCCCCATGCAAGATCGCCGAGCAGTTCCCGGTGTCCCTCGTGTTCGATCAGATTGCGTCTGAGATCGTTGGATGTCTCACATTCTTTCAGGGCGTCAGACAGCTTGTTTTCTTCCCTGAGTGCGATCGATTTGTTCAGGCGGCATTTCGCAAGAGGAATGGCAAACTCACGTCTTCCGGTCCGCATCAGACGTTCGGTGATGGTGATTGAACGATCATACATACTGATCGCTTCGTCGTTACGATCGAGTGCATTCAGTGCGATCCCGGTATTCATATAGACGCGCGCAAGCGTTCCTTCCATCTCGATCTTGCCGGATTGATACACGAGTCTCTCGAAAATTCCAATCGAGAGTCTGAACATCTCCAGTGCTTCATGATTGCGACCCAGCAGACTCAGGCATGCCGCCTTGTTCATGTAAACGGTGGCGAGACCCGGTTCCAGTTCGAGATGTCCGTCCTCATTGACAAGACGGCTTCGGATCGCGATGGAGCGGTCGAAGAAAACGAGTGATTCTTCCATTTCTCCCAGAGCGACCAGTGCGTTCGCCTTGTTCATGAAGGCTTTCGAGAGATCCTGTTCCAGTTCCCGACGTCCCTGGTAATGAATCAACCGTTCCCGAATTTCGATCGTGACATTGTAATTGTCGATGGCTTCCCGGAAACTTCCCTGCTCCCAGAGCGCAATTGCCTTGTTCATCGTGATCCGGGCTCGTTCCAGGTCCGGATCCGGAACATCCGGATTATCTTTGATCCGTTCCAGGATCCCCAGTGCCTGATCCATCATCTCAATCGCTTCGACTGAACGCCCATGCAAATGCATCAGATTGGCTTTACCCGAACAGAATTGGGCCAGTTTCATCTGGAGTCTGTCCGCGTCTGCCAGTTCGATGCAGCGATTCAGCATTCGAATAGCCTGATCGGCGCAATCCAGGGCATCGGGGTTCCTTCCGAGTGAATTGAGCACGGCAGATTTATGCATGTATGACTGGGACTGCTCGAGAATGATATCGGGGTTCGTGTCTGCACGGATATCATCTTCCCGCAGCGCGATCGCGCGGTTCAGAAACTCCAGGGCTTCCCTGGAATTCCCCAGTTGCTGAAGCGTATTGGCTTTGCTGCTGTAGACACGGGCCAGATCGAGATCAGGAGTCGAACCCGGTCTGTAAGCGGCCGATTCGGTCAGCGACATGATCGCGCGATCGAACAACGGATCGGCATCGGCGTACCGTCGAAGGTCGACCAGTGATTCCGCCTTCTTGAAACTGACCTTCGCGATGTGCGATGCGTAAACAGGATCCGGTTCGTTTTCATTTTTTGCCGTGAGCACTCTCAGAACCGTGTCGAGCAGATCGAGTTCGCCGGGGCGGTCGCCGAGAAACCGGTGAATGTTCGCTTTTTCCAGCATGAGAAGCGCACATTCGCTCGTTGGAGCCACATCTTCCTGACAGCCCATCAGCCTCAGAATTTCTTCGTACAACTGAAGATCATGGATCGCACATGTTTTGAGCGTCCGGGTGGGTGCGTTCGAGAAGGTGTTCGTGAGATGTTCCATACCCAGTTTCGATACGATTTCTTTCAGCCTGGGCCCCGGGTCCAGCCATCTCCTCTGTGGCGTCACCTGTCTGCACTCCGCTCCGGTACCGGCGGGTTTGCGGGATGCCACCGGAGACGGTCGCGGATAATCTCGTCCGCAGAGATCCCGGTACATCGGAATCAACCGCTCCGCGATTTCCCTCATATTGGTCCATCGCTCTTTTGGATTCTCACGGAAGCATTTTTCGAGCACCTCCACCAGGCCTTCCGGAATCGGAGGGTATGGAAGTACGCGTTGTTTCCGGGTGTGTTCGGCGAGTAACTGAGGCGCCATCAACCCGAATTTCCAGGTGACCTTGCCGGTGAACATCTGAAACACGGTCAAACCATAGCTCCAGATGTCCGATCGGATGGTCAGGCGTTCCTGCGCCGTCTGTTCGGGGGATGAATACGCGAACGTCATGCCCCGGCAGCTCACGAGATACCTGCTGGAGTCGGACGGAGGCTCCTGGATGATGCCGGATACATTGCACGCGTTGGCAAGCCCGAAATCCGTGATCTTCACGATGCCATCACGCGTCATCAGGACGTTTGCCGGTTTGACGTCCTGATGGATCACTCCGCTTTCATGCGCGGCATACAATCCCCATGCGAGTTGGATCGCCACATCGAGAATCGAGTCGACCGCAAGCAGTCTGCCATCATGGATCCAGCGGTCAAGCGAACCGCCGTTCACGAATTCTGAGAAGATGGCGATTCGATCTTCGATCGTCCTGAAAAAGCGAAACGAGGAGATGAAGGGATGCTCCGGCAGATCGCACCAGGTGCGGAGTTCATTCATGAACAATCGTTTCTGTTCGTGATCCGCGGGAGATGCGGTTTTCAAGGTTTTAACGGCAAGCGGCATGCCCGAAAACCGATAGGGTTCCACCAGATAGACCTTCCCCATGCCTCCGGTCCCGAGCACATCGATGATGACATACTCGTTCAGCAGCACCTTCCCGATGCGCCAGTCCGATTGCGGATGTGCTGATGATGCATGGTCCCTGATCGTTTCATGGTCGATTGCGTCGTTCATTCCCTGGAGCCTTTATCCGAGTCATTTCTCGCTGTCCGTCCATATCGATTGCAGGACCGGATTGCATCGATGTCCTTCCTCATCCGGTCCGCCGGCGCGTCCCGTTCGGTATGCCCCATCGCGATCAGCAGACCGATCGATTTGTCATGCGGGATATCGAGAATCTTCTTGATCGGTTTTTCGTTGAACCAACCGATGATGCATGTCCCGATTCCCTCTTCGGCGGCCTGAAGACAGATATGCTCGACGGCGATTCCGAGATCGATCCAGCGGAACTCGCGCTGCCGCACGATCGACCCGAAACGGCTCGAGAAACTCCCCTTTTCTGACAGGACAACGATGAGGATGGGCGCTTGGGCGACAAAGTGATTCACAGGGATCAGCGGTGTGGTCGTCTCGGCGGATATGCGGGCGCGCAGTTCCGGATCATCGACGATGATGAAATGCCAGGGCTGGGAGTTGCAGGCCGACGGTGCAAGACGGGCGGCTTCGATGCAGCGTTGCAGGGCGTCGGGATCGATGGGTTTTTCGAGAAACTTTCGGACACTGAACCGCTTCATGACCAGATCGAGAAACGGCATGAGAATCCCTCCGGGGCGTCATTGTAAGACTCGGCAGTTAAAATTGCGAGCCGGATGAGGGAGAATGAGGCTCTCCAGGGGGGTCAGTCGCTCGATACAATCCGATTTTTCCCCTCTGCTTTTGCGCGATACATCCGCTGATCTGCGGATGCTGTCATCTGGCGGAGGGATTCCGGCGGCTGAGGATCGCACGGATTCCATGTCTCGATGCCCACACTCATGGTGATCTGATTCAGTCCCATATGCACAGAGTTCCAATCGAACTCCGCCAGTTCTCGCACGACTCGTCCGCAGATCGATCGCGCGGACTCCCGGTCCGTTTCGACCAGAATCAGCAAAAACTCCTCCCCGCCGAAACGCCCTGCCGCATCCACCGATCGCATCTGCTCCCGGAGAATCCGCCCGATTGTTGACAGCACGGCGTCACCGGTCTGGTGCGAGAAGCGATCATTGACCTGTTTGAAGTCATCGAGATCGATCAGGGCGATACTGAGGCAATGCCCGAATCGACGGGCGCGATCGAATTCCTGTTCGAGCCGGATATCGATCCAGCGCCGGTTCGCCAGTCCGGTCAGGGCATCTTCGCGCGCGAGCTGTTCCAGTAATTCCGCCTGCTTCTTCATCCTGCTGAGGAGTTCCGCGTTCGTCGCATCGGCATCCCTCAGCGCCTGCAAGGCATGCGAGAGTTCCAGAGCGGCCGCATGTCCCGGATCGTTGCGGCGGTCGAGAGCCTCGGACAGTTCCCGTACGCGCCGCGTTGAATCCGCCTCATTCAGACGCAGGCAGATGGCATGGAACTGCCGAAACTCACCGAGTGCCTTGTCGTAGGCTCCCCGCATCTCGTGGAGTTCAGCCAGTTGCCGCTTCGTCTCCCCAAGATCCCGGATGGAGTTCGCCTGCTCCGCCAATCCTGCTGCATCGTTGAGATGCGCCAGGGCTTCATCGAAGCATCCGCATTGATTCGCGCAATCCGCCAGCACCCGTTTGACCACGGATTGTTCGCGCGGCAATCCCAGACGTTCGAAGATGTGCAACGCTGCCGATAGCGCATTCCGGGCTTCGTTGTGACGGTTCATGGCGACCCGCGCCGTTCCCAAGGCACTCAGCGCATCGCCTTCATCATTGAGATTGCCTGTTCCACGGCACAATGACAGGCTCCTCTCAAGATATCCGATGGCTTGTCCGGCCTGATTCATCCTGAGGTGGATATTACCGATCAGTGTGAGCAGTGTACTTTCGAGCGCTCGGTCGTTGGTCCTGAGATTCAGTTCGAGACCTTGCGCCGCCGATCGAAGCGCTCGGTCAAAATCCCCGCAATCCATCAGAATCCGAGCGATATTGGCGTGTGCATAAGCACCCGAATCGACGTCGTCGCACGACTCGGCGATATCGAGCGCCATGTGGAGGTGCTGGAGTGCGAGATCCGGTTGGGATTCCGCGACATGGATCACAGCGATGTTGTTCAGAGCCGTGGACTGACCGCTCCGGTCCCCGATCGATTCGCGGATTTTCAGGCTGAGCTGGAAATGGTCGAGCGCTTCTCTGAAGCGGTTCTTCCGTCGGTAGATCAGAGCGAGCAGGTTGTGCGCCTGCGCGGCACCCGGACGGTCCTGCAGACTTTCGAACAGGCCGAGCACCTGGAATGCTTCTTCGAGCAGGCCGGTATCATCTCCGAGAATGAACTGGCAGAGATTTTTCAGGTACAGGCTGGTGGCCAGTCCCTTCTGGTAATCGATCCGAAGCGCTGCCTGCCCCGCTTCTCCAGCCATCTGCAGAGCCCGTCGGGTATCCTCCATCCGGATCGCGTGCGCCTCGGCCAGCATCTGATCGATCTGATCGGGCTTCAAATCCGGCACTCCAGTCAACGCCTCACGGGGCAATCCGCGCCGCGAAGCACTCGATTCGGTCCCATGCCAGCGCGTCCTTGGTTGAAGCGTCGAAACAGGCACCCCAGAAACAGAAGCTATCCAGTGCCGAATCCGTCTCGGGCCAGACGAATGCCAGCATGACGTCGCATCGGTACCATTCGGAGGCGATCGAGCGCTCCTCCCAATCCGGTTCCTCAGAGAATGTCGGGTAAAACCAGTATGAGCCTTTAATATCGAGCAGGATGAATTCGAGACAATCGATGGTGCGGGGGAGGGGATTTCCGATCCGTCGCTCCAGCACGAACCAGTCTCCGGCTTGCATCAACGTGTCGGGCATGCCGAGTGAATAACGGAGTTGTTGAGGAGGTTGTTGCGTGGCGCATTCGAACCATTGAGCATGTTTGCCGATGTTACAGGTCCCATAGCGCATCCATACCGCGCCGTTCTCACCCCAGTCCGGTCCCCACGAGTTCTTCACGATCCAGGCCCCTGTGCCGTCACACGCCGCGTCATCCCATCCGAGCAGCACAACGCCGTGATTGACGGGACGGGTGCCCTCATTGAAATAGCATCCTCCCGAGTAGGACATGATGTCATTGTAAATTGTCATGCTGCACGAAAGCGCGCCGTGGTGGAGCAGGGCATACTTCAGAGCTTGGACCGAATACGGCACGGGATAGACGCCCGTGATCCATCCGACCGGTTCGCACTGGGATTGAGTGCATTCCGTGTCCGTGTTCATGAACGGATAGCAGTTTTCCGGAACCGCCCCGTAATCCCGGAGCGCCGTCCAACCGTTGATGAATCCGCCGTCGCAGCCGTAACCGTTCGAATTGCAATCCAGAAGCTGTTGTTCGGACAAGTCGTACTCGATACCGGTACTCAACCGGAAAGCCGATTCAGCGGCGCCGATCAGACTGAATGACCAGCAGGGGAAGCAGGTTGAGCTGAATCCCTGGTTCTTTGCAGGCGTCGCTCCGCCGGTCTCGCGCAGATCGAAACGGGAGGGGAAAATCATGGATTCGATCGCGGGATCGGGCGTCGGCCAGGCGGCCGGAGAAAAACCGGACGCCGGATACAAACCCGCAATCGTGCTCTCATCCGCACCGATGCATGCAATCAGTGCGCATACGATCATCGTCTGAATGATACATCGATCCATGACACCTCAGAGTGATTGCTTCAAAGCCAGAACCAGGTTGCGCTCGTCGATCGGATCCTGTGACAAGCTCCGACCGATCTCATCATCGAGTAATTCCAGAGCGGAATCAAGTTCCGCGCGCGCCTCGGCCTTGCGGGAACCGTTAACAAGAATGCCGGCGAGCTTGCGGTGAGCGCGCGCCAGCGGTACAGCGTTGGATGTGTCGGGTTGCTCCCGCATCAGGATACCTCGCAACCGAATACATTCCCGGATGGACTGCTCAGCCATTGCCTGATCCGCATTCGCATTCACGAATTCAAATCGGTTTTCGTATGACTCGGCCAGATAAAGCAGCGCATCCAGATTGTTGAACTCATGGTACAGTGTGGCCCAGATCCCGATTGCCTGACCGATCAGATTCAACGCCTCGGATGGATTGCCCATCCGATTCTGGACATCCGCATGATTGAACTTCATGAGCGCCAGATCGTTTTCGAGGTAAAACTTCCCGCGGATGTATATGAGATCCTCCATGCCAAGGATCGTCGTTTTGAGGAGTCGATCCGCGTCCTGCAGGCGATCGAACTTCGAAATCGAATAAGCGAGGTTCATACAGCACTTGAGCCGGGTCTCTTCCGAATTTCTGTAGTCGCCCTGTGCAATCGTTTCATCGAGAATCCTGATGCAACGATTGAACCCATCGATCGCCTCGGTCGAATTGCCTCGGATCTGCAGAATCAACGCCTTGTGCATCTCGATACTGGCATTCAACCGTTTGATGCGCAATGAATCGATATGTCGGATGGATTCCAGCCGGCTGGTTGCTTCATCCAACTGCCGTGCTGCGTCTTCCAACCGATTAATGCTCAGACAAAGAACGCCATGGTTGATTTTGCAGTTCGTGGATTGCAGGATAAAATTCGGGCGAGGATCGAGTTCCAGAGCTCGATCGAGCAACCGGTTCGCCTCCGAATAGGCGGAAAGGGCTTTCGGCAGATCGTTGAGTCGGTAGTACACACCTCCCAAGTTGTTCAATACCGAGGATTTCAGCTCCAAATACTCAATATCTGGAAATTGATCACGGTACTCATCGAGTAAACGGGTTGCTTCTGAATAATGCCGGTGGGATTGAGCGGGATCATGTTGAGTCAAGCCCAGAAAGAACAAGAGAATGACTGCCAATCGATTCTGGTCCGATTTCGGAAGGACCGAATCCGTTGTGGATATGATTTTTTCACAGGATTTCAATGATTCGATCGAACCTTCGTAATCACCCAGTCGATCCAGAACGACGGCACGCGTCAAATAGGTGTTGGCGACGGTCAGATGGCGATCGTTTTCCGGAAGAATTTCGTGTCTGGCTTGAATCATCAGAAGGTGTTCCAGAAGATCGAGGATGGCGAGATCCCGGGAATGCGGAGGAGCATCCGGAGATGGGAGCTGGTCTTCCCAGATCGCCGGATCGATACCATGGAGTCTCGTCATTCGATCACAGATCCACTCGATGGAGCCTTCCCGGGTCGGCGGCCTGAGACAGGAGGGATCGCGCAGGCGCAGAATGGGACAGGATGCTGAATCGCTCGAATACCGCTTCCCGGTCACCTCATGATAGATTCCGGCAATTACATCCCGGATGGTATGGAAATCGGGCCATCGCTCCGAGGAAGTCTCCTTCAGGCACCCTTCCAGGAAATCAAACATCGATCGAGGTATTCGGACTGCGGTGGTGTCTTCGGGATGCTCCATCCATTTCTTCAGCAGGTGCGGCACAACAGTACTGAATTTCCAGTTGGCCCGTCCCGCGATCATCTCCATCAGCGTGACTCCGAAACTGTAGATATCCGTCTTCCGGCTGACCTGCCGACCGAGGATCTGTTCGGGGGAGCAGTACGCCGGGGTCAGGCCGCCGCATTCAACCCAGACGGTTTCCATCTCATTTGCAGTTGATTTCGATCTGTTGTTCCCGGCCCGAATCCTTGACAATCCGAAGTCGGTAATTTTTGCCACTCCTTCTGGCGTCATTAAAATGTTAGAGGGTTTGATATCCTGATGGATGACATCCGACTGGTGGGCGATCGCGAGACCCTCTGCGATCTGGATGGCAATCTCGAGTATCACGGCAAGACTTGAGATCCGGCCCGATTGGATCCACTCACGTAGTGATCCGCCCGAAACAAATTCGGAGAAAATTGCCAGGCGGTTCTCGATCGTACGGAAGAAAAAACACTGATTGAGATTCGGATGCGGAGGCAGATCGATCCATGTTCTGAGTTCGCTGACGAAGGAACGCCGGCACTCGTCATCCTGTGAGCTGGGATTCTTCAGGGTTTTCATCGCGAACCGGAGGGTGCGGGAGCTGAGGGGACGTTCGACGAGATGCACGATACCCATGCCTCCCTGACCGATCACCGACGAAACGCGATATCCATTGAACAGAACCTGCCCGGGCTGCCAGATTGCATCGGCAGTACAGGCTGGCTCGGTGTTCTCTGCCATCCTGCGGCTCGGGTCCTTCTCACTCGACATTTCCGGTTCTCCGAACGCATCGACTGGATTCATCTGCGGACCTTCTTTCCGTTTTGTGGTCTGACAGGATTCTACCAGACTTTCGGGGCATTGACATCATTGAACCGCATGAACGCGGTCTTCGCTGACATTCGAATCCCAACCGGTTTCTGTCATTCCGACGAAGTGTTGAGAGGGTTTCGCAATATTCGGAATCGTCCGGTATGTGCACTGTTGAGTCCGCTGTTGACGCGTTTGGAGACTCTGCTGTGTACATTTGAGTTTAACTGGGATTGCCGGTAGAATCGGATTATGGGGAAGGAAATCTGGAAAATAGGCCACTCATACGAAGAGCAATCGGAGATTCTCATTGCTGCCGCCCGCAGTACCAGCGACGGGATCGTCATCGCCGACGCACGCCAGGACGATACGCCGGTCATCTATGTCAATCCGGCTTTCGAGCGGATCACCGGATATCGTTCGGAGGAGGTGATCGGTCGGAACTGCCGTTTTCTTCGCGGAGTGGAGACCGACGAAGTGCAGACCAACCGTCTCAGAGACGCGCTCAGAAACGGCCAGGAATGCACGATCACGCTCCGGAATTACCGCAAGGACGGGACATTGTTCTGGAACGAGCTCCATATCGCTCCCATTTTCGAGAGTGGCGTTCTGACGCATTTCGTCGGAGTCCAGACCGATGTGACCCGACGGGTGGACGCGGAAAAACGTTCTCGTGAACTTCTGGAGGAACTCGAAAAACACAACTCCCATCTCAGCGAACTGGTCATGGAAAAACTCAGGGAGATCTCCGACCTCCAGATGGCGACGATCTTCGCCATGGCGCGTCTGGCCGAATCGCGGGATCGGGATACCGGTGAACATATCGAACGGGTGCAGCAATTCTGCATGCTTTTGGCTGAAACGATCCGTGAACGCGCCTCGTTCAAAGAACAGATCGACACCGAATTCGTGCTCAATATCTATCATGCCAGTCCGCTGCACGACATCGGCAAAGTCGGTATCCGTGATGCGATCCTGCAGAAGGAAGGTCCACTCGACAAGGACGAATTTGAAGAAATGAAGCAGCATGTGCTGATCGGTGCGCATACCCTCGAAGCCGTTCATCGCAAGTATCCACAAAACAAATTCATCCTGATGGGCATCGAAATCGCCCGGTCGCACCATGAAAAATGGAATGGAACGGGTTATCCGTACGGATTGCGAGGCGATGCGATTCCCTTGTCCGCCCGCATCATGGCGCTGGCGGATGTGTACGACGCAATCCGATCCGCCCGATGCTACAAGGAAGCCGTCGCCCATGACGAAACCCGATCGATCATCGCCGGGCTCCGGGGCACGCATTTCGACCCGGAACTGGTCGATGCGTTCATGGACGTGAACGAGGTGTTCCGCGAGATGCGCGATCGATGACGATTGCGGATACTCTTCTGGCCTGGCTTCCCGGAGTGGCCAACCGGGCTGTCGAAACCACCATTCACTCGTGGTCCCCCCGCGACATTGACGAAGCGATATTCCAGACGCAATTGCACGGCATCGGGCCGCTGCTCTTCCATTACCTGCATACGCTTCCGGTCTGGGCGACCATTCCGCCTCAATTCAAACAGTATCTGACCGAACAAGCTGACCTGAACCGAGTGCGTGTCGAGAAAATCAAATCGATCCTTCTTGGAGTGCTCGATCGGTTCGCTGACGCCCGCATCACGGTCTGCCCGCTCAAAGGTAGCCGCTTCTTGCTCGATGAAACCCTGAATTCGCCCCTGCGCCCCATGTCCGACATCGACCTGCTGATCCATTCCGACGATCTGCCGCGCGCAACCGCTGTGTTACAATCGATGCACTTTCCCCTCACCGAGACACTTGAACAGCATCTGGTCTTCGGTGATAACTCCAACCCGGTTTCATACGAACTGGAACATCCGGACAACCCGATCACAATCGAACTCCACCCATCGCTTCAGT
>CAYYMM010000137.1:0-10530 GCA_964472395.1 uncultured bacterium
TACATCACCGGATTCCAAGGATCGCATCTTCGATCCCGATGCGCTCGATTACTGGATGCCGGTCGATCAATATATCGGAGGTATCGAACATGCGTGCATGCATCTGTTGTATGCGCGTTTCCTGCAGAAGGTCATGCGCGATCTCGGATTGACGACCGTTTCCGAGCCGTTCCTACGACTCCTCACGCAGGGAATGGTCTGTCTGGAAATTCTGACCTGCCCCGAGCACGGCTATTTATATCCGGAAGAGGGTATCGATACAGGTGATGGTCGGTTGAGGTGTAGTCGATGTGATCAGATCGTCGAAGTCGGTCGGGTCGAGAAGATGTCCAAGTCGAAACGGAACACGAAGGATCCCGAAGCCTATCTGGCGCGATACGGAGCCGATACGATCCGTGTGTTTTCGCTGTTCGCCGCTCCTCCCGAGAAAGACCTGGACTGGTCGGACAGCGGAGTGGAGGGCGTGTACCGATTTATCAAGCGTTTATGGAGACAGGCTTTTGAATGGGATTCGTTTCTCAAAGACTCCGCCGACCGAAAATTGGTGTTCCCGGCCGATCTGCCGGAAGGCCTGATGAAGGTTCGCAGGAAAACCCACGAGACCATCAAGCGCGTGACGCTCGATTACACAGGACGCTATCACTTCAATACGTCGATCAGCGCCTGCATGGAGTTGCTCAACGATCTGTCCGGCATCATCCCGGTGTCGAAACCGGACCCGGTGGCGATCGATGTGGCAACCGAGGCTTTCCGGGCACTTGTTCAGGTCATGAACCCGTTCGCTCCGCACATCTGTGAGGAACTCTGGCGGCGAATGGGTTACCGATCGTTGCTCGTGCATGGTCCATGGCCGATGTATGATGAATCGATCATTGCCGTCAGGGAAACGGAGATTCCCATTCAGGTCAACGGTAAGATCCGAGTCAAGATCATGGTCCCGATCGGCGAATCGCCAACCCGAGTCGAACAGCTTGCCCTGGAAAATCCCGGCATTGCGCGATGGCTGGAAGGAAAGACGGTGCGGAAGGTTCACATCATACCAGATCGATTGATCAACATCGTGGCATCATGAAAACGAGCATCATCGGATCGATTTGTTGTTTGATTCTGATCGGAGGATCCGGATGCGGATATCATCTGGCCGGGCAGGGTAACTCGCTTCCCGATCATCTCAAGAAGATTGCGGTACCGATCTTTGCGAACAAGTCCTTTGAATATGGTCTGGAAAGTATTGTCACTCAGGAAGTGGTGGCATCGCTCAATCGCAGGCCGGGGATCGAGGTTGTCGAGTCGGCGGAGGGGGCTGATGCGTTATTTCATGGCGAGATCCTGGAATACAAGTATGTCCCGACGTTGAATTCGCGTCGTGAAGTCACGCAGTACTACATCCAGATCACCGCTTCCGTAAAATGCCTCGACCTGATCCAGGACAAGACTTACTGGGAGAATCCCAATTTCATCTTCCATCAGATTTTCAAAGTCACGGAAGGGATCTCCTCCATTCAGGCCAACCGACAGCAGGCCTGGAAAGAAGCGGCGGAGGGGTTTGCGGAAAGTGTGACAAGTGTCCTTTTGGAGGGATTTTGATCACTGTGCCCCCTCTGAAAACGCTCTTTTGCCGCAACCATCTCGAGCTGCTCGGAAACCTCGTTACTCGAAATCTAAAGATCAAATACAAAGGTTCGTTTCTCGGGTTTTTATGGTCTTTGATCACACCTCTACTGCAAATGCTGATCTACACGGTTGTGTTTGCAGTCATTATTCGAGTCAAGGTTGATTGGCCGTTTGCGGTTTTTTTGCTGACAGCCCAGTTGCCCTGGATCTTTTTTGCAACGAGTCTTCAGATGGGTGCGACAAGCATTATTGAGCATGGAAATCTTGTGAAAAAGGTTTATTTCCCGCGGGAACTACTCCCTCTGAGCACCATCGTCTCAAATCTGATCAGTTTCGGAATCACACTGATCATCCTGCTGGTGTTTCTGATCGCCTATCGGATTCCGTTCACTCCGAAGGTCATTCTGCTCCCGGTTGCAATCCTCCAGCTGCTCTGTTTTACACTCGGATTGACGTTCATTACCTCATGTCTGGCTGTATTCTTCAGGGATATCTTTCATATTCTCGAAATCGTCATACTGCTCTGGTTCTGGTCGGTTCCCGTCGTATACCCACTCTCACTGCTCAAGGATCTGCCTCCTCAATATGCATGGTTTCGTGACACATACTCATTGAATCCCATGGTCGATATTCTTGAGTTGTTCCGGCACGCGCTCCTGTATGACACATGGCCGGATGCATTTTCATTGGGGTATGGCACGCTCTGGTCGATCGTCACTCTTGTTTGCGGGTATGTTGTTTTCAAGAGGGCAGAACCCTTATTCGCCCGGGAGATCTGATGGATTACGCCATCGAATGTACTGATGTCAGCGTCCGTTTCAAACGGTATCAGGAGAAGAACCGGATGTTAAGATGGACGCTTCTTCAGATGTTCAAGGAGAGTCGAACCTCCGAGACTTTCTACGCATTGAAAGATGTCACGTTCAGTGTCAAGCCGGGCGAAGCCTTTGCGATCATCGGGCAGAACGGCTCAGGAAAATCGACTCTGCTGAAGATATTGACGTCAATCGTGCAACCGGATTCCGGAGTCATCCGGGTTAATGGCAAGGTGTCGGCCTTGCTCGAACTCGGAGCCGGTTTCCAGCCTGATCTCACGGGACGCGAGAATATCTACCTCAATGGCTCCATTTTAGGATTGAGTCGCGCGCAGATCACGGACCGCTTTGATGATATCGTCGGTTTTTCTGAACTCGATGCGTTCATTGACACACCGATCAAACATTACAGCAGCGGCATGTACATGCGACTCGGATTTTCCATCGCTATCCATGTCGACCCGGACATTCTTGTGATCGATGAAGTTCTTGCTGTCGGCGATCAGAATTTCCAGCACAAATGCCTCGATCGAATCCGCGATTTCAAACGTCGCGGCAAAACCATCGTTTTCGTTTCGCATGATCTCGCCACTGTTTCGCAGCTATGTTCCCGAGCGATCCTGCTTCATGAAGGCAGAGTCGTTGCGCGAGGGTCGACGAGCAAGGCGATTGATCATTATCATGTGATCAATCAGGAGAATCGTGATCAGAGAATGATCGACGAACATGTGGCAGTAACCGAAGAGTTGCAGGATCGCTGGGGGAATCGAGCGATCGAGATTACCGCAGTCGAGTTTCTGGATGGAACGGGTCAAAAAACCGTATGTTTCCGGACCGGCGATCCTTTTCGAGTCCGGATTTCGTATCGGGCCAGTCAGCGGATCGAGCGACCGGTCTTCGGAGTCGCGATTCATCGGAATGACGGCACGCATGTAAACGGACCCAATACGAAGATTTCCGGTGCGGTTCCCGAATACATCGAAGGGTCGGGGGCTGCCTGTTTCGCGATCGATTCACTGCCATTACTTCCCGGAACCTATTATTTCACGGCCGCGGTCTACAATTACGCTTGCGATACACCCTTCGATCATCTCGACCAGATGTTCCCGTTTTCAGTAATTCCCGGATGCACCGACGAGGAATATGGAGTATTCTATATCCCATCGACATGGTCGTATGAAGGTATGCATGGAAAACTACTTCCGAAGTAACCCGAAGGATTTGCCATTCGATCAATACCAGCGTTATAACACGCTTGCTGAAACTGTGGAGTCTTTGCGCACGGGTAAACCACTCCGTGTGTTGGATGTCGGCGGCTATCTCGAAGGCGGAGGTCAGTCCGGATTCATTCCCGCGGAGGTGTTCCTGCCAGGCGACGAGATCACAGTGATCGACGTCAAGTTTAATGGCCCCGGGCGATATGTCGTGGGAAGCGGCTGGTTGCTTCCCTTTCGCGACCGTGTGTTCGATGTCGTATCCGCGATGGATACCCTTGAACATATTCCGACTCACCGCCGAGCGCAGTTCGTTGCGGAATGCGTCCGTGTATCATCGCGCGGTATCGTCATCGCCGGACCGGTTCGACATCCTCTGACCGAACTGGCCGAACAGATACTCGATCAGACCATCCGACGCCTCTTCAAGACACCGCATCCGGCTCTGCTTGAACACCTCACATTCGGATTGCCTTCGATCGAAGAAATCAAAGAATGGTTTGATGATACCGGAGTCGACACCATCGATTTCCCTGATGGATACCTTCCGAACTGGCTCTTCATGATGATCATCAAGCATCATCTCATGATTTTGGAAAATCCGGTGGATCTACAGCGGCAATTCGATCGTTTCTATAACTCGACGAAGGGGCTGGACGATCGATGCGAGCCTGCGTATCGACAGGTTTTCGTGGCAGTCAGAAGGGAAATCGGTATTCGGGTCGACCGTGCGCGGTTTCTTTCGGCTTCAAAACCTCCTGAATCACCCGGATCGTATTCTCTGGAGATGGCGTCACTGGTGCTGTCTCGTGACTGTTCGCAACTGCTTCAGCGTATCGAAGAGCTTTTCTTGGGTGAGCCAACCTGGTTCGCTCTCCGGGAACTCGCCCAGGAACGTCTCGAATTGATTGCAGATAAAGATAGGACAATTTTACGACAGATCGAGATGCTTGAGGGAAAGGATCGTCTCATCACGGATCTCGATCAGGGAATCCGTTCGAAAGATCGCGAATTGGAGGAGTTGAAGCGGATGATTGCCGAGTCGCGGATGGAATTGAACGGTCTGGGAGAACGGAATGCGCGGCTCAGTGGCGATTTCGAGAAGTTGACGACTTCACATTCCGAACTACTGTCCTTTCGGAATCGGGTGATCCGAAGTTTCCCGTATCGTCTATACAGACTGTTCCGGCCTGGACCGAGACAATGAAGACGCATTATCGGAAACTGGAGCGGAGGAGAATGATATCCGGTGTCGAACATGTGTTGGTGGAACGCGATGATGGATTTCAGTTCTACCTCGATCCCGCCTTCCTCGCCGTTCTGGAAACGCTCGAATCCGGTGATCTCGATGCGGTCACCGCGCGTTTCAGTATCATGAACGATGAACTGGATCCACTCATACGGATGCTGGAAGGAGCAGGTTTAATCGATCGGAGTATCGACTCATGAATCTGCGAATCGGTTTTCTGACCGAGCGAATGTTGTTGGGCTTCGGTGTCGATCTGGTTGTGCATCAAACGGCGATGAGATTGTTGAAGATGGGGTTCGATGTCACCGTTTTTTCGACGCGGATCAGTGATGACTTCAAGGATGTTGATTACAAACTGGAGAATCTGTCGGATCACGTGGCCTATACACGGGATATCTTTTCACTACAATTCATGACCGAAGCCATCCGGTATCTCAGCCAAACAAACATCGACGTCTGGATCTGCCAGACTCCGCCGTTCTATTATTGGCTCCCACACCTCCGACCTCCGGTTATCATGGTCGAACACGGCACGCCTCCCGGTAAATTTTTCGATCGACGGCAGGGAAAGCACCTCGATGCCTATACGAGGGACCGTTTTGAAAATGTGTATCGGACATTCCGCCCCGGAGACGGTCTTGTGGCGATTTCCAACTACATCAAATCCTGTCTTCCTTCCGATGTCGCTCAGAAATGTGTGACGATTCATAATGGAGCAGATCATTTCCCGAGAGCATCGCTGGAAACCGCAGCGTCATTCAGAGCATCGCTGGGATTATCACCCGAGCATATTATGATCCTGTGGGTCGGTCGGATGGAGCCGGCCAATGATCGACAACCTTACAAGGGACTTCGTGAGCTTCTTGAATTCGCCCCCGTCATCTCCCGATCGAATGACAGGATACGAATGGTGGCTGTTGGCCGAGCTGAAAATGACGCGCGACCTTATCTGGAGAAAGCAGGAGTGATGCCTGTGTTTAATCTTCCCAATGATGACATGGCAGCATGTTATGCGGCAGCGGATGTCTACATTAATACATCTCGCTGGGAAGGTTTCAATCTGGCCCTTGCCGAAGCTCAGTTTCAGGGCACTCCGGTCGTTGCCTACAACCTCTGCGCTCACCCGGAAATTGTCATGAGCGGAAACTCCGGAATTCTAGTCTCATCCAGACAGGAATTCATTGCAGCCGTCACGAAGATTGCAGCGGATGAAACGCTCAGGAAAACGCTCGGAACCGGTGCGCGCAAGATGTCATCGCGATTTACCTGGGATGAGAACGCGGAGCGGATCGGCAAACTGATTCGCGGATGCCATGAGTATGCATCCTCTCAATCATTCTCGCTCGAAGTGCCGGCTCGGATCAGAAAAAATCTGCGGTATTATCTGGTGACGGCGCGCAATATCTACAAACGAGAAGGCGCAGGGGTCCTGATACGGGAGCTTCAGGGGAGTTTCCGTCGGCGGATCCGGAAAACGGATGACTCGGTCTAGCTGCTTTCTTTTTGTCGCACGAAAAACTGTAAATCCTTGTCGCCACTGGGCATCTCAACTCGAATCGGTCGATACCACCGCTTGAATTCCGGTTCTTCGAGAATCTCCCATCGATCCATGAAATGACCCTTGCGCCATACAAGTGGTTCCAACGGAATCCCCGGTTTTCGCACCGTTCCACTCGTCACGATGACATCCGGCTCCAGACTCAGAACATATGCCGGATCTCGTTTCATGTGCCCTGCGACGGCATGCTCGGTTGCTGTCATCCGGGATCGCGCGATCGTACTGTCACATAATCCGCGCATATCAATGGCTCTGAAGCCGGAATAATAGGGTACTTTTCCTGCAGGAACGACTGCCAGAAGGGTGTCGGCTGGAAACTCACGAGACAGATACAATCCAAGCGCTTTCAAGACATCCGGTTGAGGTGGTTTGCCGGTCATGATCCGGTGATAGGTCGAGCCTGGAATCTGATCTCGCATCGAGTAAAGACTCAGTGGAAGCACGAGTAGGAGTGATATCGACAGTGCGATTTGTCGCTCTAGGGATCTCCTGCCCGACAGTGCGAGAGCGGTCAACAGGGATACTGCGGGCAGAATGACCTGGAAGAATCTGAATCCGGGCATCCAGTCGCCACCCACGAGGATCACATAACTGAATTGAAACAGGATGATTCCGATCCATGGAAACACTTGTCGGACACATCCGATCGGAGTCGGACGGATGACGAGTGCGACAATTAGAGGGATCAGTGCGCCTGAGCAGACAAATCCGATCGTGTATTCGATTCCGAGCGGCGCCAACAGAGAGATGCTGCCGGTCTTGGCATGGAACGTGTTTGGAAGCCACGCGCCATAAAAACTGTACCGCCACAGAAAATGGGAACAGACCAACAGACCCGATACTGATAATCGCTCAAGACCGATCCGGATCTCCGCTCTAGTCACTCCGCGTTCCAGAATATACAAAAAGGAAAAAAGCGGTCCGAAGACGATTCCCTCGGGTCGTGTCAAGGCGCACAAGCCCCAGAGCAGTCCGGATCGATATCCCTTCAGACTGCGATCGCTTTCAATACGACTCCGGCTGATACTCAGGAGCAGGAGAAAAATAAAAAAAGTCGTTTCCATTCCTGAGAGGGACCAGAGAACGAAACCAGCCGAAGCAGGAAGAAGAGCGGTGAGCAGCGCAACGGATGAAAGGTCAAGATTCTTTGGGATCAGCGTTCTCAGCGCAATGATCGATCCGATCCCGAAAAAGATGCTCAGAACTGGCCCGAGATACTCGAGATTCACACCGGACAGAGCCGTTGCAGCGAGAAGTACCGTCCAGAGAAAATTGGTATACCCCTCAACCGGGGGGTCACCCGGATTGAATAAAAGACCGTGTCCTTCTAACAGATTCTGTGCGTAGCGGTAGGAGATGAAAGCGTCGTCTGTCGAGAACTGATCGAAGAGCGGAATCTGCAGAGAAAACAGGAAGAGTGCAGGAAGAAGGGGGGAGAAAAAGGAAAGGAAAGGGTGTTTTGTTGACACGAAATCCGGAGAAACCGGGTTACTTTTTCCCGCCGGTCAATGCATTCATAAAGGCGTCGAAGCTGGAGTTCGATGAATTTTGGGATGAACTTGAGCTGCTCGAGGAACTGGAACTCGTTGTGGATGTAGCTGGTTTCGACGTGCGACTTGTGGATTGACCGAATCGGTTCGAGGATGTGCTCGAACCTCCGGATGAGGCATTTGAGCCAGATGAAGATCCTTTTGTTTGTGAAAATCCGCGGTTCGAGGATTGGGTTCCGCCATACCCAGAATCACTGCTTCCCACAGCTGTCGCTTTGACCTTGAATGTGACCGGGATGCCGCCATCATCCGGGAAGTCCTGGATGGAAGATTCATTACGGAACAGGACGGGAGCAGCGTCGGGAACGTCCGCAAGCGCTGCATCGTATTGGACGACATGCTTCACCCGTTCGAGCGGAAATGTGGCCGTCAGCCCTGATGCATCACTGCGATATGTGATCGTGTCGAGTTCCATATTGATCTGGTACTCGCTGACCTTGAGTTTGACTCCATTGGAGAGGACGATCGCATACGCCGGCGCCGTGTCGGCAAAGATGGATGCGGGCAAGATGAACAATGCAATAAAACCGAGCATGCATGACTTCATGTTGGCCTCCTGAACCGTTTATATTAAATCAAAACAACGCAGTCAAATCTTCAGTTCCCTGTCTTTGGGCCTGTATGTCTTACGGGCATCCAGACACACGAATTGATTTTCTTTATGATTATATGCTAGTAAACCTCCCAACGCGGATGCATCAAGCATCGCAGGAGGACAGAATGAAAGAAAAAGTACTCGAAGCACTCGAAACCATCCGACCCTATCTGAAAATGGACGGTGGTGACGTTGAACTCGTGGATATCGTCGATGGCATTGCGAAGGTACGGCTGCGCGGTGCTTGTTCCGGTTGCCCCGGGGCTGCGATGACCCTGAAGATGGGCGTCGAACGAGTTCTCAAGGAAAAAGTACCGGAGCTCAAAGGCATCGAAGCTGTCTGAATCGCGCAGGTGGACGGGAGTTTGCTGGATCCGTCCGATGGTTGTATGCGAAGTTCATCCAGAGCGAACGCCATGCGTTCGGATTTCAAGCTCATTTTATGCTTGTTTCTGATCGTGGTCGCGATTGCATGCAGACTCCCGTCGACGAATCCTGAATCAACCGCCTCATCAGAGCGTGTTGCTGGTCGTCAGGTAGTCTCGCTTCTTCCCGCCACTTCTACGGAAGCACGGGATGCATATGCCGGTAGCACGCGGTGTGCGCAGTGCCATTCGAAACAATACGATCAGTGGAGGCACTCAGCCCATTCCCGACCTTTCGATCGCGTTGCCACGCCACCGCACACTGGGAATTGTGCGCGATGTCATGTCACCTCGTCAGCCGAAGACTCGGTCGGCTGCGAATCCTGTCACGGCCCGCAAGCGACACATGCGATGAACCCGGAGTTTATCGAACGTCCGGTATGTCTTCTGTGCGATATCAGAACCGAGTGTATCCGGTGCCATACGCGTTCAATCGATGCAGACTTCGTGTTTGCCGATGCGTACCCGAAAGTGAAACATGATGTTCCGGAAACCGAGTAAAGAAATCGTTCGAATTCTGGTCGCTGTTCTTCTCACGGGCACTGCGACTGGATTATCTTTTCCGGAACCTTCGATGTCGTATCTTGCCTGGATTGCCTGGGTTCCAGTCTTTCTCACGATCGAATCGTCGAACGTTTCTGTCTTCTGGTTGACATGGAGTGCCTCATTTGTGGGATTCACGATGAATCTGGCGTGGGTTCGCCATACCATGATCGATTACGGTGGAATCTCGTGGTCACTCGCTATACTGTTCGTCGGTATGCTCGCTGCCTATTGCGCGCTGTTCCAAGCGCTGGCGCTTGTCAGCGCCTGGCGGATTCGTCCAGTTCTCGAGGAACTATGGTGTCTGATGCCTGCCGTGTGCTGGGTCTCATTCGAGTATCTCAGAACGTATCTTTTCAGTGGATTTCCATGGAATGCCCTCGGATTGTCCCAATACAACGTGTTACCGGTATTACAAAATGCACGATGGGGGTCTTTTTACGGCATTTCGTTCCTGATCATCATGGTCAATACCGTGATCACTCTGGTGATTCATAGAGGCTTTACAAAAACGGTCATCCGGCAGTTACTTGCGACAGTATTGATCATGAGCATTGCGATCGGATACGGGTTTACCGTGCTTTGGAGAGAGAATCGGAGCGTTACCGAGTTTCGAGTCGGACTTATTCAACCCAATATACCACAGGATCTGAAATGGCAGGAATCCTATCGGGGTGAGACTCTCGAGAAACTCATTCAATTGACCGAGTCTCTGTTAGATGGACGTCCGGAACTGATCGTCTGGCCGGAATCATCGATCACATTTCTGTACCGTTTTGCAGGCCGGTATCGCGATGCCGATGGCTTGACTTACTCAGATCGAATTCAATCGATGATTCGGACAATGGATGCACCTCTCCTTACAGGCACGCTCGATCAGATCGGTTCCGCAACCTACAATGCGGCAGTACTGGCTCCTCGTTATGGGGGCTTGGAGATGTATTACTACAAAGAGCATCTGGTGCCA
>CAYYMM010000138.1:0-10449 GCA_964472395.1 uncultured bacterium
CAACCGTACGAAAAAAGGGTTCATCTTCCCGATGTCCCAATGGATGCGCAAAGAGTTGCGACCTGTCGTCGAGGATTGTTTGAGTCGTGAGTCTGTTCTCAAGAGAGGAATCTTCAACGTGAACGAAACACTGCGACTCAAAGATGAGTTCTTTTCAGGCAAGCAACCATTCTTCAAGATCTGGAATCAAGTCGTTCTCGAATTATGGATGCGGATCGTGATCGATCGGTCCAACGGTTGGGAGCGTCCGACATGCAGCATCCGAGATTTCATCCGGTCATGAACGATCGAAACGAGGCAGCTCGGTTCGACGAGGCGATTGGCAGGATCACGAGTTGGTTCCAATCCATCTACGTCATGAAGTCCGGTTTTCCGGCCTACGAGATCAACGGCGATACCGGTGAACATCTGGGTCATCGCGATCTCCTGGCAGAATTGGATGATTATCTTCCCTTCTTCTGGATGGCAGGGGAGACCGAATATGTCAGGAGACAGCTCCGTTTATTGAATGAACGGCTATCGGAATCGTTGTTTCTGTTTAATCGGCCGCAGATCCGAAGAAAGGTTGGGATCGGATTACCCGGGCCCTTGCGCCGGATCGTACCGTACTCTGATGTTCAGGATTATGTCGAAATTCTCTATGGACTTCTGGAATTGCACGGACTCTGTCCCGAACTCGATACGCTGAATCCGGCCCGGGAGCTGTTCCGACATATCATCCGGAACTTCGGTTCGAACGGACGGCTCCACTCCTTCCGGCTGATGCCGTTCGGTCCAGTGCTACCTGTCATGGATGCCATGACAGGAATGTACATCGAAATCGGGGTGGAACTATTCGAGAAGACCGGAGAGCGCGGGTATCTCGATACTGTCGCCCAATGGTGTCGCACCTGGCTCAACACCGACCTGTGCCGCGCTTTCGGATTCTTTGCTTCGACCCAGCTCACAGGAATCTGGAAGAAGATTCGGGCACTTCGTCGATATACCCGCCGGGTCGAGCTCGCCAAGGCCAACACTTCGATGGCTTTTGGGTTGATTGCGTTGGCTCGGATTCCGGATACGACCGGTTGGGCGCTTCCCGCACTCGAGCGCTGGTTGAGGGGGATCCACTCACGATTTATAACCGAGAACGGCGTCTTTACCCATTTCCCTCGTCTGGATGACGCTCCGGTCCACCTCCCGATCCTCTCGACGAACTTCGCTCTGATCGACATTTTCTGCGATGTCGCGCATGCGTTCAACCGTCCTGAATATCTTGATTCCGCGCGCTGCATCGCCGATTTTTATTTGCAACACCAATCCTCTGAAACCGGTCTATTCCCGGATGAAATCGGCGGACACCGATCATATCTGGATGCCAACACCGATCTCGCTGTTGCGCTGTATCGGCTGACTGAATTGACGAAAGAAGATGATTATCGCGAGGCAGGACTGCGTGCGCTCGACGGGATCCTGCGGTTTCATCAGGCTCCGTTCGGATACTATCGCGACGTGGAAATCAACACCGGCGCTCCAATCCGCTCGCTTGTGGAGACCCGATTCGTGTCGTTGTTTCTGAAGGCCCTGCTCCTGTATCGGGATCGTCCTGAGCTGTACTCCGGGCATGATGCCTGGGCGCGATATCGGGATCGCTGATGGAACCGGCGGGTGGAGTACTGGATCGAGCCGCGCGGAATGCCGTTGTCATTCTGATCGCGCGTCTGATCGAAATCGGCTCGGGATTTTTGATTATGATGATCCTTTGCCGATATCTCAAACCGGCACTCTTTGGCGATTACGCATTCATCTCTGCCGTCATTCTGGCGTTCCAACCGCTTGTCAATCTCGAGATGAACACTATCCTCATCCGGGAAATCTCAAAGGATCGTGCGAAACAGAATGAACTGCTCGGAGGTGCGATCCTGCTCAAGGCGGTGTTGATGAGTCTGTTTGTAGTCGCCGCCATCGGGCTCGATCGCACGATGACGCTCACGCCGCTACTCCGCACCGCCTACTATCTTGCTGTCTCGAGCGAACTTCTGCAGCAGATCGGCTGGATCTTCAGCGCGCCGTACATGGCGAAAGAGCGCATGGAATTCGAGATGCTGAGTGTGCTTGTGTTTCGCATCGTGCATCTCGGGGGAATCGCCTTTCTCCCCGTGCTGGCTTTGACCTCGGATCATCTTGAAGCAGGCTTCATCGGCGTGTTTCTCATCACGCTTATCGCACACCTTATCAAGCTGATTTTCACCTGGAGGATTTCGTCGACTTATTTTCAGATGGGCCGTCTCCCGTATAGGTGGAGGATCGCGAGAGATCTGCTCGACCAGATGTGGATCATGGGACTTGCAACCTTCTGCACAGGGTTGTCTCTCAGAGTCGACGTGTATTTTCTGAAAGCCTTCCGATCATCATCGGATGTGAGCATGTTTCATGTGCCGCACATGATCGTGCTTCAGATGCAGATTCTGGCGGTTGCGGTCGTAACTGCCGCGTATCCGTCGATGAGTCGTTTTGGAGCGGATCGTGCGTTGCAGGAGAAGTTTCGATTGACTCGTGACATGACATTCCGATTCCTGTCGACTGCGGGTCTGGTTTTAGGCGCGATTGTAGCTGGCTTTTCACCTCTTATGATACGCATCATTGCCGGTCGATCGTTCGATGAGAGTGTCGGGGTATTGCGAATCCTGGCAGTATGCATCCCGATTCTGTTTATAAATTATCTCGGAGCAAATCTGCTGACAGCTATGAAACATCAGCATTTGCTGATATACGGCGCTGCTGCTTCGCTGCTGAGCAATACGGTGTTGGATTATCTGTGGGTTCCGCGGTTCGGTGCAGTCGGAGCAGGTTGGGCCACGGTTGTCTCTTATGGATTGCAGCTCGTGATTCTGGGACTCTTGTACATCCGGCTTGATAAAAATACGCACAGTATGACGCGGCATGTAATGATCTCGTTGGTGGTATCCGTTGTCATGACGACCGCGATGATCATGACCACGGGAGACGGAATCCGAGCGATCCTGCTCGACATGTTGATTTCGGGTATTGGCGTCGGAGCACTCGGAGTCGTATTCCGGACCGACCTTCGCTCGATTCTGAAAAGACCTCCTCGCCATTGACAAAAATCTCGAGATTACCGATCATATTGACGGTCTTGAAGCAACAACCAAGCGTATGAACGATGTGTGTTCATGAATGGAGTCCCAACAGATGCCTGAAACGCAGAACTATGATGTCGTGATATTCGGCACGGGGCTGGCGGGATTGCGGGCGGCCGTCGAGATCGCCCGGTTGACCGGCAGTTCAGCCAAGATGGCACTCGTGTCCAAAGTCCAGTTGATGCGGGCGCACTCGGTCTGTGCGGAGGGAGGATCAGCCGCCGTGCTTCGCGAAGAAGAAGGCGATAGTCTCGATCTGCACGCCTGGGATACGGTCAAGGGCTCCGATTTTCTCGCCGACCAGGATGTAGTGGATCGTTTCGTGCGGGAATGCCCAAATGAGCTGAAGTTACTGGATCACATGGGTTTGCCGTGGTCCCGAAGACCGGATGGACGGATACTCCAGCGGGATTTCGGCGGACACAGTTTTCCCCGTGCCACGATGGCCGCCGATAAGACGGGTTTCGTTGAAATGCAGACCCTGTATGATACGCTGACCCAATACCACAACTGGACGTGTCTCCATGAAGTATTCGTCACGTCGATCCTGACGCATGACGGTCGTTTTTCGGCTCTGACGGCGATCGACAACGCCACAGGCCGGTTTCTAATCATCCGGGGCAAATGTCTGCTGATCGCGACGGGAGGTCTTGGATGTCTGTACGGTTTCACGACGTATTCACAAACCGTGACAGGTGATGGACAGGCGATCGCGTATCGAGCCGGAATTCCACTCGAGGATCCCGAGTTCATCCAGTTCCATCCGACCGGTCTTGTACCGTCCGGCATTCTGATGACGGAGGGGTGCCGGGGAGAAGGCGGTCATCTGAAGAACAAATCCGGCGACCGATTCCTGGCGTCTTATCCCGATGCGGCAAAGAAAATGGAACTCGCGCCACGCGACATCGTTTCACGAGCTGAAATGACCGAAATACTCGAAGGACGCGGATTCACCGGCCCCAACGGACTGGATTACATCCATCTCGACATGACCCATCTGGGGGCCAAGAAAATCACTCATGCGCTTCCTCTGATCCGTGAAGTCACCATGAAATTCGTCGGTCTCGATCCGATCAACGATCCAATTCCGGTTCGTCCCGTCGCACATTATTCGATGGGCGGCATTGAAACCGATATCGACGGCCGGACGCGCATTCAGAACATCTGGTCAGCAGGTGAGGTGGCATGTGCTTCACTTCATGGCGCGAATCGCCTGGGCACCAACTCGACCTCGGAATGCCTCGTCTTCGGTGGCATCACCGGTAAGGCCATCGTTTCATATCTCAAGACAAACCCTCTTCCGGTCGATGTCCCGATCGACCGCGTCCAGCAAGAAGAACACCGCCTGTTCAACGACCTCCTCAACCGGAAGGGTCCGGAGAACCCATACGAGATTCGAGAGCAGCTGCGGACGATCATGGACTTTCATGCGGGAGTGTATCGGGATGGCCCCACCATGCAGGACGGTCTCGAAAAAATCAAAAAGCTAAAGGAACGCTTTAAGAATATTGGCATCCAGGATCACAACCGGATCTACAACACGAATCTGCTCAATACCCTGGAACTCGAAAATATGATCCTGTTGGCCGAAATCGTTCTCACTGCAGCGTTACAGCGCGAGGAATCCCGCGGGGGGCATGCGCGGACGGATTTCCCGACGCGAAATGACGCGAAGTGGCTGAAGCATACGCTGGCGATCTGCACCGACCATGGTACGGAACTGGACTACAAGGACGTGACGATCTCGAAATGGAAACCAGTCGAGCGGAAGTATTGATGATGCATCACAGGGATGAGGTAGACGATCATGAATGATATCAAAAAGCAGGATAACAGGTTGGGAATCATCGGGTGGGTGACGGGCGGCCGATGGGGATTCGAGCGATACATGTATACATTGCATCGCATCACCGGGCTCGGACTGCTCACATATTTCATTCTCCACATCTTCGTGACATCCTCGCGCCTCCTCGGTGCTCGTACATGGGAACTTGTCATGAGCACCGTCGCGAATCCCGTCTTCAAACTCGGGGAGTTCGCCGTATTTGCAGCATTCGCATTCCATATGCTGAATGGTCTCCGGTTGATTCTGATCGAATTCGGATTTGCGGTCGGGAAGGCTGAAGAGCCGGTCTATCCATATCGATCATCGGTCAACACTCAGCGGCCGCTCAGTATCATCGTCATGATTCTTGCCGCAGTTATCGTCTGTGTAGGCGGTTACCGGTTCTTTTTCATGCATTGAGGGGGGTTCCATGAACGGATTATCGAAATGGACATGGCACATGCTGGCAGGTCTCGGACTTGTCGTTTTTCTCGGTATTCATATGATCACCATGCACCTCGATCTCATCCTCGGATGGTTTAATCCGGCCGGTGGAGAAAGTTTGAATTGGGCGAACGTCACAGCGCGCGGGAAGCAGGCCATCATGCCGTTCTTCTACGTCACTTTCCTGGGACTGGCTTTGTACCATGGCTTGTACGGCCTTCGGACGATCATTTTCGAACTGGGCATCCCGAAGCGCATGACGCGCCTCACCACCATTCTCCTTCTCATCGCCGGAATCAGCCTGTTCGGACTCGGCTCGTTCGCCGCCTTCCGTTTCGCTTCGATCGCCGCCTCCACAGGAGCAATGCAATGACAGGACAAACCACGCAGATCCGATTTCATATCCGCCGATTCAACCCTGAAACAGACACCTCGCCTTCCTGGCAGGAATTTTTACTCGCCGTTGAACCCGGCATGACAGTGCTCGATGGCCTTCACCAACTCAAACACACCCAGGACATGACTCTGGTTTGGCGCTACTCGTGCCGTATGGGTGTTTGCGGATCCTGCGGGATGCTGATCAACGGACGTCCAGGGCTTGCCTGCAACACGCAGATCCTGCATGTTACGCAGACCGCGATGACTCTGGCACCACTCCCAAACTTCCCGATCGTCCGAGATCTGGTTCCGGATCTGACCGAGCAATTCATGAAGCATAGGGATTTGAAACCCTACATCATCCGACCGGATACCGCCGAGATGGAAAACCCGACCGGGGAGTATTATCAGACTCCCGACGATCTACTTGACTATCTTCAATTTACCTATTGCATCAAATGCGGGTGTTGTATGGCCGCGTGTCCGACACTGGCGACCGATCCCGAGTATGCCGGTCCGCAACCGCTTGCACAGGCATATCGGTACTCCCGGGATTCGCGTGATATGGGTTGTACGGACCGCAAACCCGCGCTGATAGCGGACCATGGGATTTTCAGTTGCCACTACGGGTCGGAATGCTCGAGTGTCTGTCCCAAGGGGGTCGACCCGGCGCGGGCGATCCAGCTCATGAAACGCCAGCTCGTGCTGGACTATTTCAAACTTCTCAAGAAAAAGCCGCACTGCAAGATTCTGGGACCTTGTGAGAACGCGGAGCGAAAGCCGAATATCCCGGCCGCGCCACCCTATTCGGTCTGATTCTCCCGGATCATCCGCCGCATTCTTCGATCTCCATGTCTGTGGGTACCGCCGAGATCCCGCTGTGTGGCTCTTCGCTCTTCCACTCGTCTCCGATCCGTCCGAGAAATTCCCGATACTGATCGCGTGTCGTAAACGTGAACACCTCACGTCGCATCTCGGCGCTCCCGGGCGCACCTCTTAGATACCATGCCGCATGTTTGCGGAAAATCAGTGATCCTCGTTTGTCGCCGTACCGATCGACCAGCAACTCAAGATGCCGGTTGATCACGCGAACACGCTCCGCAACCGTCACGTCCTGTTCGTGTCTCCCAGTCAGTCCAGCCTCGATCCGAGCAGGCAGCCAGGGATTACCCAGGATCCCACGGCCGACCATGACCGCATCGCAACCGGTCTGATCGATCATTCTGCGCGCATCCTCACTTGAAAACACATCCCCGTTCCCAACAATTGGCAGGCGTGTTCCGGCTCGGATCCGGGCAATCTCAGCCCACTCCGCAGCTTCTATGTATGAAGATCGGTAGCGCCCATGCACCGTGACGAAATCAAATCCTTCCTCTTCCGCCATTCGAATGAACTCCGGAGCGTTCTGCGAAAGACGATCCCAACCCAACCTGATCTTGATACTCAGAATCGGTCCATTGACTGCCCGGCGCACAGCCTGCATGATCGCCCGAGCCGTTTGCGGATTTCGCATCAAGGCGACTCCGGATCCCGTCCGACAGATTTTCTTAGCCGGACACCCCATGTTCAGATCGATCATGTCCACCCCTCTATCTGCGATGATCTTCGCCGCAGTCTCCATGGCGAGGGGATTCTTGCCGAACAGTTGAACGAGGATCGGGTGGATGCCCGGCGCAATCGACAGGTTTCTGAGAACTTTTGATCCTGCGCGCGCCAGGCCGTCCGCAGCGAGCATTTCGGTTGAGACGAGTGGCGCTCCGAGTTCAGCCAGGATGATCTGAAACGGAGGATCGGTTACGCCTGCCAGAGGCGCGGTCAGAGTCCATGCCCGTATTGCACCATCCCGGAAAGTGAGCATACGGGAGCGTCAACCCCGATCGACCAATACGGCTAGCGGTACGACCTTCACTTTAGATGATCGCAGACTTGTGAGACTGGAGCGCACGGCTTCGAGTGTTTCGGGAATCGCATGCCCGATGCCGATCGCGTGCCCCTTCTCCTCGGCAGTCTCGAACAGCTTCACCATGTTCGCCGCCACATCGCCACCCTTGTAGCCTTGATCGAGAAACACCGACCGGGACTGACAGGGAACACCGATTTCGCGGGCCATATCGATCGCCACCGTCGATGCCGTGGTGCGGCTATCGAGGAAAAAGAGACGATGGCGTTTCAACACCTTCATGACCGCGCGCATCCGGTCGATATCCGCCGTCAGGCGTGAACCCATGTGATTATTGATCCCGATGACTCCCGGATGGCTCCGGATCAATTGATCGAGCGCCTGCTCGATCGCTTCAGCCGACATCGACACCGTCAGGAAGACCGGGTATGCGCCCGGCTCGATGATCTCTGAGGCGGGTTCCATCGGAACATGAAGCAGCGCACTCTGATCATGCTCGCGTGCCAGATCGATAACTGCGCCGGAATGCTCCTGATTCGGAATCACGGCCAGCGTGATCGGCACGGAGAGTTCGCTCAGGAATCGTCGCGCGATCGCCAGATCCGCCCCAAAATCGTCGAATACGAGCGAAACGGACGGCGACATGCCGCCGGGACTCTCGCTGTTCGGACGCTCAGGCCTCGGCTGGTCCGCAGGAGCCGATGAGGGGATATCGCACTTGAACATGAGCTTGTGCGTTCTCAGAGCGCGGGTACCGACAAAAACCGTATACTCCGCCAGGACCGGATTCTGAGACGTGAACCGGTTGTAAACGTGGATACCAAACCGTTCGCACGTCGCTTCGAACTGCTTCACGTGAGAATTCCACGCATCGATCGAGCGAAGCCGGTATGTTTTATATTTCAGTGCCTCGTTTTCGCGACCTCGGGTCTGCCCCTCCTGGATCAGCATGGCCGTCTCATCCAGTGTGAGGGGTTTCATCAGGTCGATAATTCGCGCCTCCACCTCAGCCGCAGATGCAGCAGGGGGGGGCTGTGTCATCGATTCCCAGAGCCCTGCATGTCCACGTTCAACGGCGCGCTTGTCGAGAAGGATGATGCCCGCGACAAGGAGCAAGGCAATACCGATCGCCGCGATCAGGATCAGTTTGAATAAAGAGGCCTCACGATTTTTCACGGCAGTCTTTCGCGTCATCGCGTGTCCATCGTTCCGTTTAACAATGCAGGCATAATCGCAATTGCTGTTGTGAGGATCGGATCAGCGTCATCCGAGGGGGAGGGGAGCACGGTCATGAGATCCGGAATGATGCCTTTTCCATGAGGTGTTTCGCAGGAAGAGTTCCCATAGTAACCTGTTACGAGATGAAGCAGGTAGGTATCTTCGAGTCGTTCGTGTGCGAATTGAACGCACCTGCCGAACGTCTGCTCCCCGATGATCAGTCCTCGGGAGGCATTTCGTATCGCCAGAATCAGACTCTCCGCCGGACCGGCGCTCGTCACATCACACACCACGATCAGAGGAAAATCAGTCAGAGCATTCCCATCGGAGGAATTGACCGATCCTTGCGGATTGCCGTCCTGACTGCATACTTCGGCCATGATGCGCCCATCGGGTATGAACAGGTCGGCCAGTTCGAGACCACTTTCCTCGGTATCCGAGTTGAAATGGCGCACATCGAGAATCAAACCCTTCTTTTTATCAATTGCTTTCAAAGTCCGTGTGATCGTATTCAGTTGGTCGCCTGTGAGTCTCCCATCGATCCGGCAGAGGAGGCCCCAATCGCAAGTTTCGAAACGGAGCGGTTCGGGGGAGGTGTAAGCGAACAATTCGAGATCGATTTCGTCAATTTTGTAGCTTCCGGTGTTCTGAATGACAAGTTCGACATGTGATCCGACATCCCCGGAGAGCATCCGGTGTGCACGAAGCAACGGAAGAAACGGCGTTCCCTGATCTCCGATGCGAAGCACCAGAGCGCCGGGAAGGATTCCCTTCCGATCTGCTGGGGAATCGCGCAGCACATCGATCACTTTCAGGAAAGGTTCGGAGTACCCGAGGATCAGACCGGAATCGACGGCGCCTTTGGCCGGCACGAGCGGACTGGAGCCAGCCAGCGGCTCGAGCGAGTTGTAGGGGTTGGCCTTCACTGCCATGCCTTCGATCGTCCCCTCAACAAGAATCGCCGGATCGGTTTCTTCGAGATAGGCGTCCTGGACCAACCGGTAGATCTGCGAGTAGAGTCGCAGATAATCCAGAGTGGCTGATTTTTCATTCCGGGCTATGGACATGTAGGTCCACAATACACCGATCAGAACGACGGACAACCCGATCACTCGATGATGCTTTCTCATAAACTTGATAGCCTGCCTCACACGATTTTTCCCACATGAAACCGGTGGACGACCTGTCCAACGATCCGGGTCAATCTAACAGAACCGTCGGGAAAATAAAACCGGATCGCCCCCGAATTCGAGTCTCGAATGGCGTCGATTCCTGTGCTACATTACTCCGAGAATCCGATTGAATCTCAACCGATTCCTCCTTTCCCGGAGACGACCATGCGCATCAGCTACAATTCTCCAGTGATCCTGACCTATACGCTGGTATCATTCAGCGTTCTCCTGATCGATCAATACACGCCGGGTTCTCTGACGGCACGATACTTCACGCTATGGAATCAGTTTGATTTTACATCCCCTGTCGATTACTTCCGTGCAGTTTCGCATGTAATCGGTCACGCGGATTGGCTGCATTACCTGGGGAAC
>CAYYMM010000139.1:0-9761 GCA_964472395.1 uncultured bacterium
CGGTCATGACCGATATTCTCTTCGATTTCATCTGGCCCGCGGATGTCGGTGCGGCGAGAGGCATCTGTTTCTGGGGTGGCATCGTCCGATCGGACACCATGGATCTCATCGATTATGACCGTGCGGAGTTCGGCTGGAACTGAGACGAAAATCGCGAGTGCTGTTTTCATTTCTGCGCCGTTTGGTTATAAGGAGGTGATCCCCATGATGCCCCTTTGCCGGATGGAGACGCTTTTGAAACAACGGCCACGCAACTTCGATCCCGCCGATCTTTCGGATGAGGAGCTGATCCGACGCATCGCCGGGAAAGATCTCGTCGCGTTCGAGGAGTTGTCCCGGCGGTTTCTGAACAAGGCCTGGCGGTTCGACATGCAGTTTCTGCAGAATGCGGCGGACGCCGAGGATGCGGTGCAGGAGAAGTTCCTGAGGCTCTGGCGATCGGCCGAACATTTCGAGGCGCGCGACGGGTCCCGAGTCAGCAACTATCTCCTCAAGATCGACAAGAACATCTGCCTCGACATGCTGGCACGGGCATCCCGCAAGTACGAATCCAGTGTCGGCGATATGCAGGCGGATTCCGATGCGGACGCGCCGGACACGCTGTTGGATTTTCTGGCGTTTCAGCACTGGTCCTCGGGTCCCGAAACCGATGATTTCACGGGTTTCGACGCCCGGGACCGGATCGCGAGGATTCTCGAATTCACCCGTCAAGCCTTTACACCCAAGCAGTTTCTCTGCTTCTGGGGCTTTGTGAACGGCATGACTTACAGGGAACTGGCCGCGACGTATGACCTGGGTTTCGAATCGGTCCGGGGTCTGATCGCGAGGGCCTTCAAACGGGTGCGGGAAGCATTCGCCGGGGAGGTTTCGAGATGATCCCCCGGGAACTCTTCCGGCTGATCGGAGGCATCGCCAGTGTGATGCAGGCCGAAAGCGCCGCTCGAGACTGCCCGGATGCCGGCTGGACCGACCGGTTCCCCGATGACTTGTCCGCCGAGGAACTCCAACACATCGCCTTCTGCAATCACTGCCGCCGACTCCTCCAGATCCGCCATACCGGTGCCGAATTCATCCAGGCGCATCGCGAACCGAACTGGAACCGGCTGCTCACCCGCATCACACGATCGGCGCGTTGGGAGCACCTCAAAGAGACCATCGCGGCATGGATCGACGCGCCCGCACCCCAGTGGCTACTTCCGACTGCTGCCGCTACGAGACTCGCCGGGAAAGCTCCGATCACGATGGAAACGGTGATCTTCGAAATCAATCTGAGCCATGATGAGCTGACGCAAGACGGCCTGACGATCGATCGCTACACGCCGCTTGCCGACACCGGCATCTGCGAGCTTGTTCTGTCGGGTTTCAATCGCACGCTGGCAGGATGTGAGGTGCGATTCGGGTTGTGTCCCCGGGAAACGATCCTGAGCGTGTGCAGGCAGGATCCCGCTCCGATTCCACCTGATCTGCCGCGTATCGAACGCACGCTCCGGACGATGTTCACACGCAACAGTCTGAGATCCCTGGCGGCACTCCGTCGAATCGGTTCGCAGTCGATCTGGATCGAAGGAACGATCGAACGGGACGATTCACCGGGCGTGCGCTTGCATGTGAATCTGCCCGCGCATCCCGGTCACTTTTTTACGAGAGGTGAACTCTGGGCGATCCTCGTGGTCGGCCCGCACTCGGCGCAGGCGTAATCAGGGCGCCGTGAGTTTGAATCCCGCCCAGTAATACGGACTCTCGAATCCCGGAGTGTCGCGCACTGTTTTCTGCGCATGTGCGAGTGATTCGTCAGGAGATTCGCCGTAGACGATCATGTTCCGGTAAAAATGCTCCATCAGCAGACTCGTGGCTTCATCATCGACGCTCCAGAGACTGGAGAGCACCGCCGATGCTCCGCCATACAGAAATCCGGACGGAAATCCGATGAACTCGTCGGAAATTGCCTCCTGTACCGTCAATCCGGATTCGCATGCCGAGAGAACGACGAGGGGTCTTCCCGCAAGTTTCAGGCCGGAGAAGATTTCCGAGAGCATGAGTGGTTCATTCGCGAGCGTCATGGTGATGATGCGGGTATGGCCCCCGGGCGTTTCGTGAACCGGCAGCTGTTTTGAATCGTGGGACGGAGCGAGCACGAGGCACGACCGGTAAGGCTCGTCGGCGTCGAACCGGGCATGGCAGGCGAAATGAATGTAGCCGGCGTCCCGGATCACGGTCCGGACCGCATCGCAGGATGCATCGGTTCCATTGAGCACACATCGGTTCCGCTCATCGAAAAATGCCGATATCCGCTCCACCTCACGCTGCGCCCATCTCAGATCGAGAGTCGGGTTGCTCACGCCGACGAAGGTTGGGGCAGGTCGCGCGTCACGGCCGGTGCGAAAAGCCTCGATCGCGAGACTGGGCAGATAGGACACGATGTGGTCTTCACACAGGAAACGAGAACCGGGGCCGATCCGCAGGAGATGCAGGGGAAGCACGTGCATGGACAGATGAGGGATCAGGACGACCCGGCGGAAATCCCAGCGGAACAGATGTGCGACCGGTGCCAGAAGGTCACGGGAGAGTCTCTGCATGAGTCGATCGCTCCGGATGCCCACCTTCCCGTTCGTCATCTCCGGGAGATTCATCCGACGCGACGCGGTTTGGCCGCGCGACCAGAGCGCCATGAACCGGGACAGATCGTCGACCGTAAACATGTCGTTGATCGCATAGTCGACCCGGAGTGTCCCCTCATCCATACGTGTCATGAAGATGACCGTTCCGAATTCCGTCACATCGAAATGGACGATTGCGGCATCCCGGGCGAGACGCGCCAGGTTTTCCTCGACGTCGATCTCGGCCTGCATGAAATCCGGTTCTTTCTTCTGAAACTGCGCGATCAGTTCATCCAGATCCCGCCGGACTCTCGAGGTTTCATCGATGATCTCCGACATGGGGCGGGACGGTATGTACTGCTCGATCTGGAGCGCGCGCAGGCGATCCGCCAGTTTCTGATACTGCACGCGGTCGTCTTCGGGGATCCGGTCGAAGCGCACGCGATCGAGTTGAAAGCGTTCGGACAGCATTCTGAGTTTACCGCGTTCGAGGTGCCGGATGGCGGCGATGGGGCGATTCAGGCGCGCGTCACACAGAGCGATATTGAAGTAGATGGACGACCCGATACTGATTTCTGCAGCCTGCGATCGGCCCAGAAACGATTGTCGGTACCGGTATTCATCCGCACGCATCGCCATCTCGAATGCCGAAACCGCCTCTTCGAAACAATGCCGCCGCATGTGGACGCATCCGAGCGCGAATGCGGCCTGACGGGATTCGAACGAGAGGCGTTCCGGAGTCAGAACGGTGAGGGATTCCGCGAGCAGTCCGGCCGCCTGATCGAGTTGCCCTGCGGAATCGCCCGGGTATCCCCTCCCGAGCGCCTGGCCGAGAAATGCCGTTGTTCTGGCCCACTCGACCGGCAGGCGATCGCGCGGGGATGCAGGAAGAATCTCGCGCAACAGCATCACCGCCTGATCACGGTTGCACACCGGATCGCCTCGTTTGCGCATCTGGAGCGCGAGCGCGAGATTGCGCGTTGAAATCACCCATTCGAGTGGATTTTTGTCCCGGGTCCGGAATGTCAGCGCGTCCTGATAGCAGGCGATCGCTCGTTCGATGTTCCGCCCGCGGCTGCCTTTCCTGAGGTAATGATAAATCGTTCCCAGATTGTGGCTGGTCCAGGCGTGATATCCCGGGTATTTTTTCCGAGTCAGGATGCGGAGCGCGCGGCGATAATAGCGGATGGCTGTTTCGAGATTCTCGGCACGGTTTCCCATGATCCGTTCGGTATACGACACTCCCAGATTGGTCATGGTCTGCGCGGCATGCATGGGACTGCCGTATCGGAGATGCCCCTCGAGCGCTGCTTCGAGATATCGAATGGATTTCTCCAGATTCTCACCCTTGTCGCCTCGAATTCGCTTTCGGTGCAGCAGTCCAAGATTGTTCTGATTCGAAGCCCAGGACGGTGATGTGAGATCCGCCTGAAGCGCTTGTTCGGCCTTCAGGTAGCTTGCGATCGCTTTTTCATAGTTTTCGACCGGATCGCCGGTTCTCCGGCGGTCATAGGCATTTCCGATGGTATTGTAAAGCGTGACCCAGAGCCGATGTTTCATGTCACCAGACACGAACACCGCAACCTCGTTCAGGATCGCGATGGCCCGCTCAAAAATCCCCGAGAGATCGTCGCGGACCTGCCAGAGCAGAATGTTCGCCCGGGCCAGCATCACCTCACCCCAGAGTTGCTCATCCAAAGCGCGAAGAGTTGCCTGGTCGATACTGTCAGCGAACGCGAGCGCTTCTGCGGCATGATTGAAGGGATCCATAATCGCGACGCTCCGCCACGCCAGCACTTTGACGCCTTTCAGCAGGGTCAGGACCCGGATCAGGTTCGGGTCAGATGGGGAAAGGTCGGTCGTCATCCGGTCGATCAGGTCGATGCAGGGCCTGGCGAGAGCGAATGGGGCGGCAAGCATGCGCGCGAGATGGTACAGGTTCCAAAGACGTATTACGGGATCCCCTGTCGTGAAGCATTTGAGAAACAGGAGGCGGTCAAACAAGGGAAGGTTACTGTCCGATTTCCACTTGTCGTCCGTATGACAGTCCGGTCGGAAGCCTGCAGCGAGACGGGTTGTATCGTCGCAGGTGCCGGCTGTGTCGGATTGAATCCATTCCTGCATCAGCCGGGCAGCCGCCGGAGTGTGGTCGATCAATTGAGTCAGATCGCGTGTCGAGCGGATTCGGGCGAGCTTGCGTAGAAGAGATTTGCGTTCCATGTCCGTGCTCCTTTTCGAGGTTTCCAGATTACCATACCGTCTCTGAGAAGGCGACGTGAAATCACCGTGCAGTTTTTCTGCCGATCCCGTTGTATGGGCATTGAACCTGAACATCGACATGACGTCGAGATCTTTTGAAGGAGGAGAAAATGAACTGGAAACTGTTTACTCTGCTGGTGATACTCGCGGCGCCGATCCCGCTGGCGCAATCGGCCGGAATCGCCTGGCTTGCCGAAAAACCGGTCGATACGGATGCATGCAGTCACATGCAGCTGAATTGCTCACCGGGAGGTGTGTTTCATCTGACTTTCAGTGACATGAGCGACGAGATGATCAAGGATTTTCAACGCGGAACGACATCGTTCGGAACCGAAAACATCGTCTCGATCGAAACCCCGTACTACGCCTGGAACACGATCGATTATACCAACTCGATGCCGGTTTGCATCTATTACGATTTCTACCACGATGACTTGCGGTTTTCATTGTATGTCTCAGACGCATGGACCTCTCCGAGTGTGATACCGGGCGGATCGAGCGCTCGAAAAGTCAAAGCTGACATGCAGGGACCGACATTTCAACTCGCCTTCAATTACGACACCCCCGGAAACGACCACTGCGATCTGAAGTACATCTCGAACCCATCCAGTTCCTGGCTGGTCGAAACCATCGACCGGATGTCGAACACCCGTATGATCGAGCAGTTCGACATCAAGATGGGGCAGGATGGCCTGCCGCATTTCGCCTGGTTCGACGAAATCGATCAGTGCATCTATTATGCGACGCGGACAGGCACCAACACCTACGAGATCGAAGAAGCCTATGCTTCTGTCACCAACTGCACATGGCTTGAACTGGATTTCCTGTACGCGACTCCCGTCATTGCGTTCGTCGATGCCAGCGGACCGGGCAATCAGGTGTTGCGCTATGCCTATGATGTGGCCGGATGGTATGATTCCGAGGTAATCGATTGGAGTTCGATCGACGCTGTCGATATGGCGCTTGCGGAAGACGAATACATCACGACCTATAACTTCTATTTTATTGCCGCCATGGCGGATCATTACTACTGCATCCGCCCATCGGCCGGGGATTGGGTCGGTTCGATCATCCAGGGTCTCGAAGGATACAGCACCAACGCCGTCATCGAAGCCGACTGGGATACTCTCAATGACCGCATCGGCGTCGGAATCAATCTGATCGATGAAGACCGCCTGATTTTCATCGATGGTTCACCCTACACCCCCACGCCCCGGCCGAACACGCCCACTCCAACCCGCACACCGACCGCTGAACCGGGCGAGCCGACGAACACACCTCCCCCACCTAGTCCGACACCGACAGCCGAACCGGGTGAACCGACGAACACTCCGAATGCACCGACCGCGACCCCCTCCGGCGGAAAGGGAACGGTTCTGATCGTGATGCCGGATACGGATTTCACTCCGGGTGAAACCTGCTTCTGCCAGGTCAGTTACAGCATGCCGACCCAGCAATACGACATGCCGCTCTTCGTCCTGCTCGATGTGTGGGGAAGCTACTTCTTCTGGCCGGGTTTCACCTCGGCGATGGACTATCAGCTGGTCGATCCGGGACCGATCCCGACCACGGAATACGTGATCCCTGAATTCGCCTGGCCATCGGGTGCCGGCAGCGCGGCGGGCATCATCTGGTGGGCCGCGCTCACGAACAGCTCGATGACCGAGCTGATGAGCGATCCTCTGGCGACGTTCACGTTCGGCTGGCACGAGTAAGCCGGCGCTTCTCCTCTCATAAATCTCCCGGTGTCACTCACCGGGAGATTTTTTTATCCGATCCACGTGAAAGATTCGTTCATGAACGAGGCCATGGACATGCCAGTCGCCAGATCGAATGCCATGATTCGGACCCACTCGTCCTCGGACTCATGCATCCCTGAAGCGATTTCCTGCAATCGACGCTTGATGGATCGGCATTGCTGCGGGGTGAACGAGGCTTCTGTATCGAGCGCTTTCAGAAACAGAATGATCGGATCGAGGAACTCCTCCCACGCACGTGAGGCACGTCTCGTGACTTCCAGACGCCCGTCACGCCACTCGGTGGTATCGATCAGATCGCGCAGAGGAATCCCGGCGGCATCGGCGATTCTGAATCGGAAGGTATGGAACGTGCGATGCGATACTCCGGTATCCCAATGGCTGAAGTTTATCCCCATCCTCCACCATCACCGCTTGAACACGATATGGCCGCCGACGACCGTCATATCGACAAAATCGTCCATCTGCCCCAGTTCGAGTTCGTGGGTGAGAAGAAACCACCAGGAATCGATCGTGAGGGGATCTTGGTTGAACATGACGAAATCCGCATACTTTCCGACTTCGATCGATCCGATCTCGTTCTCCATGTGCAGCGCATGAGCCGAATCGATCGTCCAATGGCGGATGCCGCTTGCCAGCGAAATCTTCTCGGATTCGTTCCAGTCTTTTTCCATCTTGCAGTTGATTCTGAGCGCGCTGATCAGAAGGCCGTAAAACGGATTGTTCGGTCCGGCGCACCAGTCACTCCCGAAACTCACCCGGACACCCGCCTTCTGAAGACTCCGCCAGGGCATGTAACCCTGCATGCGGTGCATCCCGAGACCGTCTTCCACGGTCCTGTCACCAAAAAAATGAAGGGGCTGCATGGCCGCGGGGATCCCCAATCGGGCCATTCTTTCGATATCCGCCGGATCCGGAAACTCACAATGTTCAACCCGATGCCGCAGATCCTTGTCGGGACTCCGGTGGATCACGTGTTCATACGCATTGACCACCCGGCGTATCCCGGCATTCCCGTTCGCATGCGTACAAGCCTGTATTCCTAACTCGTCCACGATCTCGACCACCCGGCAAAAATCCTCTTCACTCCAGACCGGTTCACCCAGCATGCCGCGCTCGTTGAGATACTCCTCCAAGAAGAAAGCGGTGTGGTTGTCGGGAGTGCCATCGATGTAAAACTTCACGGATTCACCCATGTTGAAGTGAGGATCGTTATGAGCATCGCCATAGTGTTTCCACTCCATGAGATCCGCTCGCAACCGGTGTTCGTCTTCCAGACGCTCCGGGGGAACGTAGTAAGCTCCCCGAATCCGCACATTGTCCAATCCGCCGGACTCCTTGAACTCGATCAGAAATGGAAGAAACTCCTTATACAACTGCACATCGTGCATCGCGGTGACACCATACGAGAGCGCCTCGTCCAGGGTTTTCCGGATGGATCCGCGAAAACCGTCCCGAACTTTCGTGCCCAGTTCCTCAAAGGTATAGAAATCCAGAATGTTGATCGCGTGAAAATGTCGGCATTCACCGGTGCATCGGCCGTTTTCATCGCGCACCGGAGACAGCTCTTCGAAGGCGCGAGGATTCCGGCGTTCCAGTTCCTCGACAGCGAGACTGTTCAACCAGCCGCACTGACCGCTGAAACTCATCAGAATGACCGGGCGATCCGATATGATCGCATCCAGAATCTCCTTCTTCGGAACCCCTCCCGGAACAAATTCCATGCGCCAGCCGATCCCCCCGATGATCGGCATTTCGGGATCCGACTCAGCGCGCTGTTTCAGGACAACGGTGACCTGGGCGTGGTCCGTGCAGGCATAGAGATCCGGTGGCATCAGATAGACGAATCCGCCGATCCAGAGCACGTGGCAATGGTTATCGACGAATCCGGGCGTGATGCGACGGTTCTTCGCATTGATCCGTTGCGTCTGCGGCCCGATGAACCCGGCCAGTCCCTCGTCGGTGCCGACATAGACGATCCGTTCGTCTCGGACCGCGAGCGCTTCGGCGTCCGGTTGGGCCTGATTGCTGGTGAAAATCCGGGCATTGTAGACCACCATATCGGCAGGATTGTCGACCTGCCCGGAATGCGTCGGGAGTCCGGCACAGCCGCTCCAGATGAGCGCCAGACCAAGGAGTGACCACGCAACGATTGATTCTGAGGATGTTCGCATCATGACGGACCTCCTGTTCCAAGGCGACTGCTCGTCGAGTCCGCAGCCGGTATGTGATTCCGATTCCTGGAGATTAATTATAATCGACGGGATGAGTCCGGTAAAGCTCCCGATTTGTACACACATCGCTCGAGGCGCGAGCGTCCGGGAGAGGATCCAGGTGAGGGTCCCGTGCAGTGCCCTCCCCCCCCTTGAATCCCGCGCACCTATCCCTTATCCTGTTCCCTGCACGGACTCATGTCGTTTACCCGGACCCACTAACCTGGGATGGAGGATCATGCAATGAACGCATCGATACGGATGATATTCGCACTCACCTGCTTCTGCTGCATGCTGATGGTGCTCACCATGGCGTGCTCAGCCCCAACAACAACCCCGGCGACGCCGACTCAGAAATCCGAGCCGACCGTTGCAGCCACCTCACCGGTACCCCCTCAACCACCTGTCCTTCAAACGCCTCAAACGACGACCGATGCTGCATCCGCGACAGCCCAGCCGATTCCGGTGCCCGGAACGGGCGCGATCTTTCTGGCCGGCCGCACCGATCTCACGATCCCCAAGCCGGGCGACGAATGGGGTGAGTTCCCGATCACGCATTGCGGAGGCAGTCTGGTTGTGACCTTCCCGGTCGCGTATCCCATACCGCTATCACGCAAACTGACGTTCAATGCGACGGGCGGCATCGATTTCTACGGAAACGAAAAACCGGCGGTCGAACCGGACGGCGATCCCGGCGCAGCGGCCGACATCGAAGGACTGGGCGGCATCAGTGGGTACAAAGGCCAGTGCGGCGCGCTGGTCGGCGTGTTTCTCGACGATGCGAATCCGGGCGAGCTGGCCCCTCCCGAGACACTCGATTTTACTGAAGGCGGGATGGGGAGATCCTTCCGCGAACTGAAGCCTTTTTTGCGCCAGGTTTTCTACATCGGTGACGGGATGACGCAGGACGACACCGGCGCTCCGGCACCCCAGGA
>CAYYMM010000140.1:0-9749 GCA_964472395.1 uncultured bacterium
GGATTCGTCGAGATACATGCCGGTCCCTCCATTGGAGGAAATGACGCAATTCTCGAACACCGTGGCGCTGTTGGCGACATAGACGCCGGATCCCATGCCGGTGGCTTCGTTCTGTGTGATCACGCAGTTCCGGATGACCGGCGACGAAGTGCCTCCGATCCGGATGCCGCCGCCCCGGTTGCTGATATATCCGCCTGAAACATAGCCGTTGCGGATAGTCAGGCCGTCAAGAACCGATCCGTTGCCTTCTCCACCCCGGAAATAGAAACCTCGTCCGCTGTTTTCACAATCGATAATGCACATTTCCGGGCCATGTTCGGACACGACAGTTATCGCCTTGCCGAAGTATTCGATTTCCTTGTTGCCGATGCCGGTGTACGTGCCGTCCGCGATCAGTACCGTGTCGCCCATTGATGCGGCATTGATGCCGGCCTGGATTGTCGCCTGATCTTGCGGAACGCGGATCGTGGCTGCGAAAACATGGCTGCAGACTGTACCGATCGCAACCACCATAGCCAATGTTGTTAGTCGCTTTTTCATGTCAACTTCTCCCCTGTTTTCTCAAACAATAACTCCCGATTCATTCAATGAATAAGGAGTGTCCGTTCGTTGATTTTTGTGCAGGAGGTTCCGATCCGTTATTGATCAGCGCTTCCGGCGTCAGTTTCGCTGATATCGATTTGTTCAGTCGGGAGGGGAAGAATGGCCAATATCCAACAAGGAATGTCCAAGGGTGAAGAGAAGAGAATTAGCCCTGGTATTCCGAACAACTTCGGAGTTCCGGGGCTGGTTGTTTTCTGGCACAATCGAATTCCCTGCACCTGTGACGGAGGGAAACACACCGCCTCTGCATCAGTAGTACCCGAACTCCGCCCAACCGATCTCCCCTATCACTTGGTAAGTCCTTGGTCGACAGATCGCAGCCCAGAACTTTAGACCTGTTACCTCGCCGAAATCACCATCGAACCACTCGAAATCGAGTATGGTATAAGTAACTGGTCGATCTGGTTGAAGTTCGATCAGCAATCCCTGTAAATAGGGTGTCCACAACGGCCAGAACCAGAAATCACCAAAAACATCCAGGACTACAAACATCTCTGCATACGGGTCTCCTGGATTACCCAGGCAGGACACTTCCAACTTGAAATTATCACCTGCTGTAAACCGGTTTCCGCTCAGGGTGACCTGGACTCCTGTCCATGGGTCGGGGGTCGGGGACGGAACAGGTGTAGTTGTGGGATAGGACAGCGAAGAAGCATAATGGAATCCCATGTCAACTGTCCCGGAATCTGGAACATGGTCGGTTCTCGTAGTATAACTATTCAGACATTCCGCGCGGTCATTCCAGCAGATGTTTCCCGCGAGGTCACTGCCGGAATCCAGGCATGGGCTATCGATATCCTGGCTTGATGAAACCTGACTCAGATAGAAATCACCCAGTGGGCCGGCAGCAAACAGGGGATCACTATTTATATTTCCTTGCCCCGGATACCCATCCTGAACATTGGAATAGGTTATGGCTGGGTTGCCTCCCACTGAATCGGGAAGGTTGTTCCAGATCACGCAGTTGATGAGATCTGTTTCAGCGTCTCCACAGATACCTCCTGAATCCTCCCCGCCATCGTTGTCGACGATTGTACAGTTGATCAAAATTGACCCACCCGTCAATATTCCACCACCACACCTGGCATTGGCATAGTTCCCGGCGATCAGGCAGCTGATCAGAGTAGCAGCGTGAGTCATTATTCCCCCACCTATTGCCAGTGGTGTACCGTAAAGCCATTGTTCCGCAGTGTTGCCAATGATACTGCAGTTGACGAAGGTTGGCGATCCGCCGGAGGTGAAAACTCCTCCACCATAAATATCATCTGATGCGCCCGGATCGTCGAGATATCCGGTATTACCGGAAATGATGCAATCTGTAATGACGGAATTGGATGTCCACAAACAAATACCGCCGCCCCGCCAGCACGTCCTGTTCCCAATAATGATGCAATTTTGTATCAAAGGTGAGGATTCATCGCAAAAGATGGCTCCCCCTGGATCTTCAAAACCGTTCGTTATGGTAAACCCGCTGAGGATCGAGTCAGCTGCCTCGTCACTGTAAAAAGAGAAGCCCCGGTGATAGTCGCTTTCGGTTCCCTGGCAATCGATGACGCAAGCATCCGGACCGTTTTCCGACATGACGGCGATGGCTTTGCCGAGGTAAGTGATGTCCCGGTTGCCATCACCAGAATACGTACCATCCGACACCAGCACCGTGTCACCATCAAAAGCTGCATCGATCCCTGCCTGAATCGTTGGTTGATCACACGGCACATGAATCACTGCTCCCTTGCAGACCGTGACCGCAATCAGTGTCAAAACACCGAAGAATATTGTGTGCCTCATAATCATACCTCCAGTTACAAGGAGATAGATTGATCAACAAATCGTGCATTTTATTCGAGGGCTACACAAAACATTTAAAAAGATACTGTGCGTTGCAGAGTTGTTCTGCGAATCTGACGGACATGTCACCAAGCTTGGAATCTCAAGAAGAATGCTGATTCGAACAGCACGTTGCGTCCGGATCTGTTAAATTTGATGTTTCTTCAAAGACCCCCCGCGCTGTGACGGCAGTGTGACGGCAGTAAAAACACCAATCCCTCGATTCCCGGTAAACCATTGAATTTATTAAAAGCCAACGAGGGGACTTGAACTCCTGACCTGTTGGATGGTGGATTTTTTCATGATTCAACTTTCGTCCGATATCATAAAAGATCGAATAAAACAGGGTGCGAAAGTTGAGTTACGAGATGAGGAGCATTGATCTCCTTTGTTACAACTTGCTTATTACAACATTCATTACGAGTTCCATGGCTATTCCTGCATCATATTCAGTATCAGATCTGATCAAAGGTGACACATCCGACAGGAACCGGGTGTCCTTGATCTTTGACTCCAAGTTTTGCCGGTAACTCTTTCCAGATACCGATTGACTCTCAGCTTCCATGTATTTCTGAAAGCACTCGATGATCCCGGTGGGGTTTGCATTTCCGAGAGTCAAACCCATCCACAAATCAAAGAGATCGCGTCCTTTGTTGCGTTGATACAAAGCCCTCATCTTCGTTCCCATCAACTCTTCAAGTCTATATGTCGGAAGGGTGCATGATCCGCGAAACCAGTTCGACTCCACCTGGAACGGTTTTTCGATACGGGGATAGACACAGAAATGTTCTCTGGTATTATTCTCGACTTTGACTGATCTTTAACAGTCGCGCATCACATTCGGGCTGCGGAGCCTTGAAAATGCTGGGTTCAGTTTTCAAAACTTGAAAATCCTAGTGCTAAATAATTAGAAATAGATTGACCTTTTAAATGACGTTGTGACATGGTTTCGGGTGGCAGACCGGAGGTGACCATGTTCTTCAGAAAGAAAAAAGTCGGCCCATACGAATATGTCGTCTTGGTCGAGAATAAATGGAGCGACGGGAAGGTCAGGCAACGGACCCTACTGAATCTCGGACGGGTCGAGGAGGTGCTGGAAAAGGGCACGATCGATTCATTGCTTGTATCGGGAGCCAAGTTCTCACGTGAACTGGCAATTTTGAAAGCAGGCGAAGCGCTTCCGCTCGAAAACAAAAAGGTGATTGGTCCTGTAATGGTCTTCGAGAAACTCTGGACAGAGACCGGCATCCGGAAATCCCTGGAGACGATACTCCGAGACAGGCGATTTGAGTGGGATGTAGAACGCGCTGTATTCACGACGGTTCTCCACCGTCTGATGAGATCAGGTGCTGACCTGGCGTGTGATGCCTGGCGCATGGATTACCGCATCGAAGGTACGGATGATCTGAAACTGCATCATCTATATCGAGCGATGGAATGGCTGGGGGAACCGGTATCCGAATGGAACGAAGAAGATCCGCTGGCAGAGCGTCGAATCCATCATCAATTGGAAGAGATGGTGTATATGACCCGAAGAGATTTATTTTCAGCCGTGCAGATGGTTTTTTTCGATACGACGTCGCTGTATTTCGAAGGGAAGGGTGGGGACGGATTGGGAGAGAGAGGTCATAGCAAGGATCACTGTCCGGAAAACAACCAGATGATTGTGGGGATTGTGCTGGACCAAGATGGCAATCCGATCTGCAGTGAGATGTGGCCGGGATCGACGGCGGATGTGACGGTACTGATTCCGATCGCAGAAAGACTGAAGAACCGATTTCAGATCACGTCCATGTGCGTGGTCTGTGACCGGGGGATGATCAGTGAGTCCTCCATCCGGGAACTTGAATCCGCCGGGATCCATTACATTCTTGGGGCACGGATGAGGCAATGCAAAGAGGTCAAAGAGACGGTGCTCCGACGTGGCGGACGGTATGAAACGGTTCAGTCGGCACGCCAGACGAGCCATGATCCTGCACCGCTAAAGGTCAAGAACGTCCGTGTCGGTGATCGCCGATACATCATCTGTCTGAATCCTGAAGAAGCCGAGGCGGATGCCGCAAGTCGGCAAGAGATCATCCGGCAACTGGAACGGGCCTTGAGACGAGGCGACAAACAACTCGTTGGCAACAAGGGATATCGGAGATATCTTCGGACCCGTGGACCTCGGTTTGAGATTGACATGGAAAAAATCGCCGAAGAATCCCGGTTTGATGGCAAGTATGTCCTGCGTACCGATCTCGACCTGCCAGCCGATGTGATCGCTCTGGAATACAAACAACTCTGGATGGTGGAACGGGTCATCCGATCGATCAAATCCGTTCTTGAAACCCGCCCGGTGTATCATCGTATGAATGAAACCATTCGAGGACATGTGTTCTGCAGTTTTCTGGCGCTGTGTTTACTCAAAGCATTGGAAAACCGGATGCTCTGCAATGGGTATCCGTTTCACTGGGACCGGATCCGTCAGGAATTGGACCGGGTCGACGAAGGGGACCTGACAGTACAGGACAAGACATTCAGGATACGATCGGAGATCCAGCCGGAAGCCTCCCGAGCGATGCTGTCAGTGGGCGTCAAATTCCCTCAATTCATTTCCCTTATTTCTCAATAGGTTGCACGTTTCAGATCTGTAACATATTGATTTTAAAGAACTTGAAAACCTAGTGCCAAGAACTTTTTGTGTGGCCTTAACCCATTGATTTTATTGGCTTCCAAAAATCAAACTGTTAAAGATGAGTTTGAGCTTCAATTACCTGACCGGCGGCATCTCCGAATTGAATTTGAACACCAGGTTCACCACATCCGGTCCCAGTTTCCGGCTCGGTTTCCCCAGAATTGGCTCAAGCGATTTCCTTACATCGTCGAACAAGTTGCCGATGGGTCCGGGATGTATCTGGACAAGATCGATATCTTCAGAATATCGCTGCGAAGGAGTCATGTACAGTTTATGGAGAGCTGTTCCACCTCTGAACATCAGGCTATCTCTGATCGATGGTCTCGAAAACAACTCTACAAGAATCCTGCTGATGACAAGGTCTTGCTCGACTTGTGCATCTTCAGACCAGGGATGATTTTCCCGCCATCTGGTTATTTCTGCCACTGGGATCATACTTCAGATTCCGGTTCGCAATTCACGATCAGATGCCATTTCCTGTTCAAAATTCCTCCCTTGTAAGGTTTAGAAGGATCAAGACGGACTTTGCTGGGATTTACATGATGAATCCATTCCGACAGCAGGTTTGTCAGATTCGTCTGATCCAGATTATCCAGCATCCATCCGAGTCTTTGCGTCAGGCTTCGATCCGATTCAACCTTGCATGCTTCCAGGACATCCTGCACCGTGAATGTCTCGCTTAACTCCGATAAAATCGTCATCACTGAATCCAGGCCACCTATTCGGCTGTTGAACCGGATTAAATCCAGAGCTGTCGATTCAGGGCTGGAGACAGGAATGTAGCCGGTGTATGTTTTCACTTTCCTAACAATGACGTTATCGATCCATCGGCGCAGGAAAAACCGGATTCGAATCCGACCTGCCAGGATGATCTTTCGGTGGACAGGCGTTACGATCTGAAATTCCATTGGTTGTTGATGTGCGGCGCCGTGAAGTGCTGCCGCGCTCAACACTCCAACGTAATACGGAGTATTCATCGATTTCATCAGATCATCGATGTACCAGTCCGCGGGAAGACCGCCGGCCGGCTTATACTCAAGAGGAATAATCGTATAAAACTCTCTGCGGATTTGCTGAATTCTTCCATTACCGGAAAGGCGCTGCAAAGCCTTGGTCAAAGTTTGGGGTTTCAGGCCTAGTTCCTGTTGCGCAAGGTCGCGGGTAAAAGTATAGGTACCTCTTGACTGCTGGAGGTCAACCCATTCTGATAGAGATAATTTCGCGTACTTCATGGTTATAACAACTATCATAAGTGGACCTATCTTGTCCACTATATTGTCTTCTTGTCGATCCTCCATCGGGTTTTCTCTTTACTGTGCCACCAACCAGGAGATGAGCAATCTGGAATGAGGAAAATGGGTGACACTTCATGAAGTGGTTTTCATGAGAAATGAACGGGGATAACCCATGAAGACGCATCGAAGGAGTGAGCCGAAGGCTGAGCGCCCGTTCTGCGCGGCGTGACGGTGGGAAAAAACCTCCTCCACATCAGTAATACCCGAACTCCGCCCAACCGATCTCCCCGATAGCTTGGAAAGTCCCTGGTCGGCAGATGGCAGCCCAGAATTTTAGACCTGTAACCTCTCCGAAATCACCGTGAGGCCACTGGAAATCGAGGATGGAAAACGTGACTGGCTGATCTGGTTGAAGTGCTATCAGCAATCCTTGTGAATCCGGCGTCCACAACGGCCAGAACCAGAAATCACCAAACACGTCCAGGACCACAAACATCTCTGCATACAAGTCCCCTGGATTTCCCCGGCAGGATACGTTCAGCTTGAAAATATCACCTGCTGAAAACATATCCCCGCTCAGGGTGACCTGGACGCCGATCCATTGGGAAGACGTTGGTGAAGGAGCAGGGGTGGGTGTGGGAGTTGGCAAAGACGAAGTATAGTGGAATCCCATATCCACAATGCTCGAATCGATCCCATTATCGGTCCGGGTCGTCAGGCTATCCATACAGAATTCGCTGCCCAGTCCTGGAATGCAGATGCTGGCTGAAAACTCGCTACCGGAATCCGCACACGGACTATCCATCGCTTGACCAGCTGCTGTCTGGCTAAGGCAGTATTCGCCCGGCAAGCCTGAAACGAAAAGCGGATCGGCATCGATGTTACCGTCACCTGGGTAACCTCCTTCGACATCCGAGTAACGTACTAGGTGTTCTCCGTACAACGCTAACTGGCCTGTCAGGTTTCCCCGGACAATGGTATTGAGGATCGAAACATTTCCGCCGAGATCGATTCCGCCAGCGCCACTTTCCGAATCGTTATCCAACACCAGACAATTCAGGATGATGGACAGACTACCGCCACCTCCGATGCCACCGCCGTAACCTTCCGCGAGCCCCGGATAGGATGCATTGAGCACCTGGTTGCCCGTGATGATACAGTTGGCAATTAGGACGTCGGAGGTCCAATTAGCGATTCCGCCTCCCCAGGTATTCTCGAAATCAGCCTGTGCCGTGTTCCCGCTGATGTTGCAGTTGCTGACTTCCGCTGTCGAATTATAGAAGCTGATCCCACCTCCGTCCCATGACGCACGGTTGTCCGTCACGATGCAATCCAGGATCTTGACCTGGTAGGATCCGAAGCAGTCGATCCCGCCGCCCGAAGAATCGGCGCTTCCCCGGGTGATAGTCAGTCCCCTGATCGTCACATCATCCGAACCGATCCGGAAGCCATTTGCTTCGTTCTCGCAGTCGATGACGCACGCTTGAGGTTCAACTTCAGATAGAACCGTGATCGGCTTACCGATCACGATCCCGCGATTGCCGATTCCGGTGTAGGTGCCGGGAGCGACGACGATTGTATCGCCGGCTACCGCTGCATCAATCCCCGCCTGGATAGTCGGTTGGTCTCCTGGAACCCTGATCACAGCTCCTTGGCAAAGCGGAAGAACGATAATTGTTAAAGCAATGATCAATGATGTTTTTCGCATAATTATACCTCTGTGATATAAGGAGACGCATCTATTCGAAAATGCTGCATACTTTTTTTGATGGCCGCATGCAGCATAGGAGATACATATGTTCGTCAGAGTGATCCTGCGATTATAATGGGTCAGTCGCGACTCAGAGTCTCGCCTAGATGGCGGTTAACAACACGGCTCTTTTGCCCGGTCGCACTTAACTGATTTCCCGTCCCACGAAATCCCTCTCCGGTGTGACGGCAACGTGACGGCAACAAAAACACCTCCACCCCGATTCGCTGTAAACCGTTGATTTCATTGAAGCCAACGAGGGGACTTGAACCCCTGACCTGCTGATATGAATCAAAACATCCACCGGTGCAAATATATATATTTAAATGATTTTATAATCAAATATCGAATTTTAGTTTACCTATAGTTTACCCGCGAATCTTGATTTGAGAAAAAATATGGATTTATTTCACCGTCCTGACGTGAAGATTTCCTTGATCATCTTTCCAAGTTTCCGTTTTCACTTTTGGGCCATCATCAGAGGATGTATCCACAACTTTGCCTTGCAAAGCAGATCCGTTATCAAATGACACTACATTGCCATCCCTATCAAGATAATAGACGTATTCTTCAACCACGTATCCTCCGAATGAGTTTTTCGCCCGATACTTGCACCTGACAGCAAACCCCCCATCAGTTAGTTCGATAACCTTACTCCATTCAATGTATTGAACCGAATCAGGATCTTTTAGGTTTTTCGACAAATAGCTTTTTACTTGCCTTACGCTGGCATCCCATGCGCTGTTATAAACCACCGGAAGCGGAGTGGTTGTGGGCATGGAAGGCTTTTCAGGTTCTTTTTGGACATTTTTTACTGAAGACGCGGATGTTCTATTACGATTTTCCGTGCTTCCGATCGCCAGTAATATGAACAAACACAGACAACAAAAGGACACGAGCATCTTCGTTCTTTCACTTCTCATGCGCCTTCCTTGCAATAAACATCACTCCCATTGCAGCAATGCTCAAAATCAGGGAAACGGCAACATCTACCAAGCAAAAAGATCCGGGGACAACTCCAATTGCCTGGCCCATTTCCCCTCCAATCCCTAGAACTGGAGCAACCAGCAACCAGGCGACGAGCCTGTGAAAGCTTGATTCAATCCAAATTTCCCCAAGCAGAATACTCAAAGAAAAAATCCAGATTCCATCAGGCAAACTGTATCGGATCCACTCGGGAACACGAGGGAATGTTTCTTGTAATGTCGTTCTGATCGTGATTACAGACTCAGTTAATCCGACAATCTCAACCCATCGAAACATAAGCAATGAAGTGTCTCTGAAAGATAAATAAATCAAGCCGCCAAAAAGCATCGGGAAAGCAGATAAAAATAGAATCTTCAGTATTTTCAAAACTTGATCCCATCCAGTTACTCAAAAGCAATACAAATCAAGCTTTATCTATTTTACATGCTGTTCTGCTGTATTTCAATCATTAGACTCTGGCAGTCAAACTCGCATTATCGCTGCCATTTCACAAATTTTCATCAAGCAAGCTGGTGCAGCGTGTCACCCTGGAAGGTTTCACCCGGCCCGGATCCGCTCCGTTCCCCGGCGCCCTCGATACCGGATGATGGATTCCGGATCCGCACCCCGCTCTCTACCGATCGATGCACCGGCACCGCTTCCCGTCTTGGAATGGATGAACATCCTACCC
>CAYYMM010000141.1:0-9624 GCA_964472395.1 uncultured bacterium
CTGATCACCGAGAAGTAGCCCGGCGAGATTCTTTCTCAGGGAAACGTTATCGGGATGCGCCGCAATGGCATCCCGCAAGGTCTGAATCAGAATCGGATCAAGACTCATATCCTGCTCCTTTCAGTTCAGGAACAGGATATGAGAGACTCGGAGTTATCGCAAGCGTGGAAGGAAATTCACTCTTTCAGGTTCGACACCGACCTCACTCGCCCCAACCGAACGTGAATGACCCCATCTCACCGAACAGTTCGGTCATCGCCGGATTCGTCATCGCCGCATACCAGGTGCAGGCCGTGAAGGATCCTGCGCCGGTCGGCCAGTCGAAGAGCGGCAGGACCGAGACCTGCGTCGATCCGGAGGGGAAAGTCGGATAGGCCGAACTATAATTGTCGAAGCTGCTGAATGAGGGGGCGAAGTAATAGGAGCCGGCAATTTCGAGAATGACGAAGAGCGGTCGGGTGACGGGACCGCTCCCGGAGTTATGCACTGTCACGGAGCACCCGCAGATGTCTCCCGGAGCAAACAGCTCATGCGGCATGCTGATCGATACGCGTGTCTTCGCGCAGCGCGACGACGCGGTCCTGGGTTTGCTGACCGCCAGAGCCCCGCCGAAATGATCGTCTGCTTCCGCCGTCCCGGCCATCCCATCCGAGTTCTGAGACCAGACCTGCGCGCGGGTCGAGACCAGTCCGGATTGAGCCCCTCTCAGTATCGTCACTGTTCCGGCCCTGAGTTGCGCGTCCACGTTCTGATCTTCCGCGGCAACCGCCACATCCCCAAACCCATCTCCGTCGAAATCTCCACACACAACGGCGGATCCGAACGACGCATTGGATTCCGGAACGCCCGGCACGATCCCCTCACCTTGTTGATATCGGGCATGATCGGCTGTCTGAACGCCCTGTGCGGAGCCAAAATAGAGATACATCGCGCCGGCATTAATGAGGCTGTCGCGATCCGTTCCGGGCGCTCCGACGATCAGATCCGTATACCGATCGCCGTCGATGTTTCCCGAAGCCAGTGATTTCCCGAACAGATCCCGTTCCGCGCCGGGATACAGCGCGATATCCCCACTGAGAGTCACGCCGGACGAAGATCCGTAGATGACATGGACGATGCCTGCCAGTTCGCCGGCGCTGGAAATGTCCTCACCGTAAGCGCCGACTGCCAGATCATCGTATCCATCCCCATTGTAATCACCCGTGGTGATCGCATACCCGAACAGGTCGTTTTCTTCCGGAACACCGGTGATTTCGCCGTCCCTGCCCTGCCAGACACAGTCCGCTCCCGTTTCAGTCAGGCCGGACGCCGAGCCATACACGACGTGAACGCAGCCCTGACCGTTTGTGGCCTCGTCGATGGATTCGCCGGTGGAACCGATCACGAGATCCGCAAAGCCATCGCCGTTGATATCTCCTGAAGCCAGTTCAGACCCGAACTCATCATACGGTTCTGTTGGGTTTTCCGATCCGAAATCGTTCTGAACATAATAGTGCGATGCGCTCTGGTCCAATCCGGCTGCGCTTCCCGGGAACACCCAGACCGCTCCGGCCCATTCATCATCTCCGATGGCTTCTCCGTTAGCGCCGATCGCGAGATCATCGAAGCCGTCGTGGTTGAAATCGCCGGCGGCCAGCGACCATCCGAAGCGATCATCTGCTTCCGCACCGCCGGGAACGCCATCGGAATCCTGAGAAATGAATTGCGGTTGAGGGGAATTGAGCTGGTAGCCGAGTTCCGAGCCATAGAGGATATGAACCAGCCCTGCATACTGGAGCGCGCCGATAGACTCGAGCGGGACGCCGATCGCGAGATCCGAGTAGGTGTCGCCATTGAAATCACCTGAAGCCAGTTCTGACGCAAAACTGTCGTTTTCTTCGTGGGTTTCGAGCGTCGTGAGCATTTCCTGGGTGTAGAGCGCATTGTTCCGATCGGTCAGACCGGCGATCGTTCCCTGCAACACGTGACATGCACCGGCATCGACCTGCCCGTCATAATCCTCATGAATTGCGCCGATGATCAGATCGGCATAGAGATCGCCATTCGAGCCGATTGCGGCAGGACCCGACGCGATGCATCCGATGACAGTCAATAGACAGATTGTTGCTTTACCGTGTTTCATTCTGATTACCTCTCTGTTTATTCGTTCCAGGAAAATTCCCATGAACTGAAGGTTCCAATGATCGATGTGACAGCAGTGTCGGTCAGGGCGCCATAAAAGGTGCAGCCACTGAACGAGCCGACTCCTTGCGGCCAGATGAACTCCGGCAGGACCGTGACCTGGGTACGACCCGGCGGGAATGTGGGATATTCATCGAGATAATGATCGTAGGGTCCGAAAGACGGCGCGAAATAATAGGCACCGGCCACCTCGAGAATCACGAAGAGGGGGTTGGCGATGGCCGAGGATTCCGCGTTACAGACCATGGCCACACATCCACAGGGAGACTCAGGGCTGAACGAGTGGGACGGCATCCAGAGAGTGACTCCGGTATTCGAGCAAGCGTTCGGGGAAGACGGTGCGTAGGCGACTGTCAATGATACGCCGAATCCGTCATGTTCTTCAGCGACACCGGCCACATCCGGAGTGTCCTGATGCCAGGTCTGCGCACCCTGGGCGATCAACCCCGATGCCGAACCCCTGATCACGAATACAGCACCGACACCCAGAATCTCTTCCGGAGTTTCGAAATCCTCGCTCGGGACACCGATTGCGAGATCCTCATAGCTGTCGCCATCGAAGTCACTGCACACTAAATGATACCCCATTAAGTCTTTCGATTCAGCCAGGTCGGGGATGATACCATCTCCCTGATAGTACATTGTCCAGGTTTGCCCGGACACGCTCTGCGGTGATCCCGGGATGAAAAAGATGCAACCCGCTTTCGAGACGGAATTGACAGCCTGTCCGGGCGCACCAACGATAAGATCGTCGAATCCATCACCGGTAATATCTCCGGAGGTCATCCCGCTTCCGAAGTAGGCTGTCGATACGGTATGCGTGAATCCGATCGCACTACCGGCTGACACCCCGAACGGAGTGCCGGAAACAAGAACGACAAAACCGCAATCCAAATCCTCATTCCGATCATATCCGGGTGCTGCGATACCGATGTCGGCAAATGAGTCGCCATTGAAATCACCGATGACGATCTGCTCACCGAACTCGGCATAACTCTGCCCGACTCCCATGACAGCACCGGATTGCCACAACCATTCATTTCCGGCATCCGTCAACCCGGATGCAGAGCCGTACAGAATATTCACGCAGCCGCCTCCGAGTTCTCCCGAGATTCGATCCCCGGGAACCCCGACACAGAGATCGTCGAATCCGTCTCCGTTGATGTCACCTGCCGCAAGCGACTCTCCGAAGTAATCTTCCGAGTGCATCACGCCTCCGATCGAACCGGTGGCTTGGGTCCAGAACTGACTGCCGACCGAGCTCAAACCTTCCGAACCGCCGAACAGGATCGTCACGGCTCCGGTATCTTCTGTCGGATCGACTTCTTCGTTCGGTGCACCTATCGCCAGATCGGAGTAACCATCTGAATTGAAATCCCCGACTGCGAGAGCCGAGCCGAAGGCATCGGATTGCTCCGAATCATCCGGAACACCGGGGGAATTCTGAGTAAAAACCTGATTGGCCGGTGGACCTGAGGTTAAACCGGAAGAGGATCCGTATAGAATCTGAACCGCGCCGGCGACCGACACGTCACCATCCGATTCTTCCTCGATACCGACGGCGATATCCGCGAAGCCGTCCGCATTGAAATCACCGGAAACAATCACGCGACCGAAGTAGTCTCGAAGCTCACAGCTCTCTTCCATTCCGGCATCATCCTGAGAAAAGTATCGATTACCGGTCGTCGTCAACCCTGCTGCCGTCCCGTAGAGCACATTGACCACCCCGGCATCCTGAACATCGTTGTAATCTTCACCGGGGACACCGATCACGAGATCCGGGAAGGCGTTTCCATCGAAAGCGGCGATCGGCAGCCCGATGAGTAAACCGATCACCGCCAACATGAGCGATCGCGCAGTGGTTTGTCTTTTTTGATTCAAATGTTTCATCTTGTTTCTCCTATGGTAAAAACGGACACTTCAACAATCCGACCGGTTGATTTTTCGATCGGTCGAGACCCATCATTCCGCCCAACCGAACGTCCAGGAATCCATGACGCCCGTCAGTCGGGTCACCGCGGGGTCGGTCAGGGCCGCGTAGAAGACGCAGCCGGAGAAAGCCCCTGTACCGGCCGGCCATGAGAACTCCGGAAGGACCGTGATCGTCATGGATCCCGGAGCGAAGGTCGGGTATTGTGCGAGGTAATTATCAAATGTATCGAAGGACGGGGCGAAGTAGTAGGAGCCGGCGACATCGAGAATGACGAAGAGAGGGCAGGCGATCGGCGTGGATTCAGCGTTGCAGACCGTAACCGTGCAGCCGCATGTGTCTCCGGGATGAAACAGCACACCCGGCATCTCGATCGATACGCCCGTTTCCGTGCAGGTCGACGGCTGACTGCGCGTTTCACTCACGGCAAGCGTCTGGCCGAAAAAATCGGCCGTTTCACAGGTTTCCGCAATATCGCCTGTATCCTGAGTCCATGTCTGTGCACCGGTCGAGGTGATGCCGGTCGCCGAGCCTCTCAGGATGTGTACGACCCCGGCACCATTGATGGATTCGATGTCTTCCGATAGCGCTGATGCGGCAATATCCCAGTATCCATCTCCATCGAAGTCAGCCGATACAACCGAGTAACCGAATTGATCCAGATCGGCCGGGGTTCCTTGAACGAATCCATCATTGATATGAAAGACGCTGTCGACGGAAAAATCGAGTCCTTGGGCCGATCCATAGTACACATACACGGCACCGCTGTGATTGAAACCCTGCACATCGAAACCGGTCGATCCGGCGATCAGGTCCATGAAACCATCTCCATTGAGATCTCCCATCGCCAGCGACTGCCCGAACTCGCCGTCGTCTACAAGAGGGAAGAACGCTTGGACACCGGTCGTGAGAACACCCGTTTCCGAGCCGAAAAAGATGTGAACCATGCCGACATTCGATCCGATTTCCGCAATGTCTTCACCCTGGGAAGAGACCGCAATATCATCAAATCCATCCGCATTGATATCTCCGGTTGAAAGAACCCCGCCAAATGAATCGTAGGCCTCCGGGCCCCCCGGAACATCCGGATTCATGCCCTGCCAGAAACACTGTGCACCGGTCGTGACCAAACCGGAAGCGGAACCGTACATCACATGCATACATCCTTGATTGTCGCTGATCTCATCGATCGATTCGTTTCGGGAGCCGATCACCAGATCGGCGAAGCCGTCCCCATTGAGATCTCCAACGGTCAGTTCATCACTGAATCCATCGTACTGTTCCGTGGGATTACCGTCGCCCAGATCGCTCTGTTCGAAAACCTGAAGATCACTGGTGGTCAGACCGGACGCACTGCCGGGGAAAATGAACAGGGCGCCTCCCCCTGCCAGGGGACCGATGGACATTCCGGGAGCACCGATCGCAAGATCATCATATCCGTCATGATTGAAATCTCCGGCAGCCAGAGCGTCTCCGAAGTCGGCGGATTCCTCGACATTTCCGGGAACCCCCGGGGTATCCTGCGAGATGTACTGATGCACTGGATTCCCCAACTGAAAACCATGACCGGATCCGTACAGGACATGCACGACACCGGCATTGTTCATGTCACCGATGTTCTCGCAGGGAACTCCGATTGCACAATCCGAGTACGAATCACCATTGAAGTCGCCACAGATGATTTCCTCTCCGAATTCATCGAAGCTTTCGGAGGGATCTTCCGGTGTCAGATCTCCCTGAGTGAAGAACTGATTGTTCGCGTCAGTCAACCCCGCGGACGAACCGTAGATCGCGTGGATTCCGCCGGGACTGAGAGTTGTACCGATCGTTTCATTCGGGACCCCGATGATCAGGTCCGAGAAAACATCTCCGTTGATTCCATGCGCTCCGGGCAGAACCAAGGCGAGCGCCGCACAAGTGATCATGGCAGTTCGAAATCCGATCAACCGTATCATCGTTCTTCCTCCTGATTGTCCTGGCTAAAATATAACCCGAAAAATGAAATTCAGATCCGGATCTCATCCGGTCTTGATCCTCGACGATTCTCTATATAACGCCTGTTTATCGTTTTGTCAAGATTTTATTTCAGATTTTTTATCGCCTGATCGCGTCTGCTTGCTCGTCGGTGGACTGCGACCCGAGCACGAGGCCGGTAAAGCCGATCGCGAAAGCGAGCATCAGACCGGTGAGGCCGGGGATGGCGTACCAGGCCAGCATATCGGTTGTCATCGGGAAACTCTCGATACTGAACACGACCCAGAAAGCCGTCATGGCGGCCAGGAGACCCCGGCGGGCGAGAATCACGTAGGCGAGAACGGCGACGATCGGCGCCATCACGACGAACGACCAGGGAGACTGGTATCCCAGAACACCCCAGAACGCCCCGTAACTGATCGAGAACACACTGATCGCAATCCGCTCGCGCCGGACCACCGTCCGGATGATCGAATAGAAGAACAGGGCGATGATCGAGAAGGTAATGGAGACCGGGATCAGGCTGAGACCGTGCGCGAGGGCATAGCGCAACCGAAGCGACACATCCGCCAGTGATGCCGTCGTTCCCGAATCGAACGGAATCCGTCCGCTCCAGACCGCAATCCGCGCATCGAGCTGCCCGGCCAGCACCGCGACAGCCCCGCCCAGAGCACCCGCCAGAAGACTCCGGCCAATCCCCGGATCCCGCATCTTCCACCTCAACAGCTTGTTCCAGTCGATCAACACATGCGGAACATGCCGCCGGGCAAGAGGCTCCAGACCCACGTAAAAAATCCATGCAAACAGCGGCCCGAACACGATCTTGTCATACGTCGTCGCACCGAATACCTCCGAGGGATGCCGCACATGCCCGAGCCGGAGCGCCCCTTCAAGAACAGTCGCCGTGATCAGCAGAACAACCAGCTTGAACGCTCCCCGTAAATCACACCGCTTCCGCCGGATATGCATGATCGCCAGCACCAGCGACAGCAGAAACATCCCGCCCTGAAACGGAAAATACACCCAGATCTGCCGATACCGGATCACATCCAATGCATCAATGTTCTTTTTTATTTTATCGATATCTTTTAAAAGAGAAAAATACGTGAGCCGATTCTGAAGTGTTGCCGCCTGTACCTCCTGACACTGTTTCGGATCGTCACACTCCGTCTCCAGCCACCGCGTCACCCGATCCGACAGAACCGGCATTCTTCCCGCCGGCACCTCCCGGAATTCACCCTCATTCAATCCGGCTTCCCGGAAGCACGTGGCCCAGTCCGCAGCCAGCCGATCCGAACCCTCGGAATCCAGTTTGAGCGGATAGATCGATGCGAGTTGCAGATGACGGAGCGTCCGGTCGAGCCTGAGCATGACGAACACGGCACCGACCACATCCACGACCGGCCTGCGCGCTTCCTCGCGATCATCCGCCGTCCGGTTCACGAGCCACCGGGTCGGTTCGGCCGGATCGATCGGATAAATCTTCTGATACCAGAACAGCAGGTTTCGTGCCGGTTCCAATTCTGTCGGATCGTTCACGTAACCGAAGTCCGACGTGAGTGCTTCGGCGTCGTATCCTGCGCGATCGAGAAGACCTCGGGCCTGTTCAACCATGACCTCCGGAGGCTTGATCGCCTCAGGCAACTGTCGCTGATCGCCGCCTGAATTCAGCCAGATTGCCAGCAGGGTGATCACGAGAATCGTCAGGTTGATCATGAAGGTGCGGCCATGCAGGGATGTTCCGGCCGGGGCGCGCGCCACGAGATCCGCCGGAGGGGTGACGCCCGCCTGTCCCGCGATGCGCAGGGCATCGATCCCCGGCAGCATGGCGGCCAGGTGCAGAGCGGATTCAGGCCGGTTCGACGGCAACGGTTCGATCGCGGCCATGATCACCCGGTCGATCCGCGGATCGATCCCGGTCACCACCCGTGACGGCGGCTCGGGAGGATGCTGGGTCATGAGTCCCGCGAGCTGGTAGATCGTCCGCGCCCGGTAAGCCGGCTGGCCGGTAAGTGCTTCATACAGCACCAGCCCTAACGCGTATATATCGCTTTTCTCGGAGAACGTCCCGGCTGACGCGAGTTGTTCGGGTGCCATGTATGCCGGCGTTCCTCCCGCGACCGCCTCTCCGTCGTCCGTATCCCGCGAGGCTGCGATCCCGAAATCCATGATCTTCACGTTGCCTTCGTGATCCAGCATGATGTTCGCCGGTTTCAGATCACGGTGGCAGATCGATTTACCGTGCGCCGCCGCAAGACCCTCGCACAGTTGCCGAGCTATTGCCAGTGCCTTGTCCTGCGGAATCCGTCCGATCCGGCGCAGGAGCGTCGCGAGATCCTCTCCGCGGACATACTCCATGACGATGAAATGCCGTCCGTTGGCCTCACCGGCATCGAACACCTGGCACACATTGGGATGTGTCACGCGCCGCGCCAGCCGGACTTCGTTGATGAGCCTTTCGAGTGCCTTCTGCGAAGTCGACAGGAAGAACTTCAGTGCGACCGGGATCTTGAGCACCGTGTCGTCCGCCCGGTAGACCGATCCCATCCCGCCCCGACCGATCAGTCCCGAGATCCGATATCGTCCCGCAACGATCTCGCCCGGCACGAGTTCCGCCGGAGGACTTCCCGCGACAGCCGCGGCGGTCGAAACCCCGTCCGGTTCCGCAGTCTCATCCTCCGCGTCGGATTCATGATACTGCAGCAGCGACTCGACCTCCTCGCGCAATGCCGCATTCCCCTCACACAGAATGGCGATTCTGCGCCCACGTTCTTCCCGAGGAAGCCCGCACACCTCCAGAAAAATCGCCTTCGCCCGTGCGTGATCGCTCATGCCGGCCGCTCCGTCCCGGCATCCAGAGCCCGTTTCAGCCAGGCTTTCGCGTGCGTCCAGTCACCCTGCACGGTCCGGAGCGATACCCCGAGATGCTCGGCGATCTCTTCGAAGGACAACCCCCCGAAGAAGTGCATCTCCACCACCTTCGCCTCGCGGGCATCCACCGCCTCCAGTTTTTCGAGCGCTTCGTGGATCGCGAGAAACGTGTCGCAGTCGAGATTGGCGTCGAACGGGAGATCGATTCGGCTGTCGAGTGTGACGTGGGTGAGGTATCCCCCGCGTTTTCCCCTGTGACGCCTGCGGATCAGGTCGATCAGCACGCGCCGCATCATCATGGCGCCGACGGCGAAAAAGTGCGTCCTCCCCTGCCAGCTTGCGCGCGTCTGATCGGCCAGACGCAGATAGGCTTCGTGAACGATCACCGTCGGTTGAATCGCGCAGTCGGATGGCGATCGGCTGAGATACGCGCGGGCGAGTCTGCGGAGCTGATCATAGACTTCCGGAAAGAGTTCATTGACGTTCATCGCGGAAGCGATTTTGCATTTTTCATGCCCGATAATCAATAGCCGCGCCCGTGATTCGATCTCATTTACAACCATTGAGCGTTGTCGTTATCGTTATCGTTGTCGTTGTCGTTGCCGTAATCGTTCTCGTTATCGCCGCCAGCATCGGCATCGCAACCCTCCCCGGAAAAATTCTGCGGG
>CAYYMM010000142.1:0-6060 GCA_964472395.1 uncultured bacterium
TCAGAATGTTGCAGATGCCTGGACATATCTCACGGTATTTCCGGCCTATCTGGAGGAACCCGTTCATTATGCGCTCTGGAATTGTGCCTGGGGTCTTCAAGCCCACCGGCAGTACCAGAAGACGTATGGATCTGAAGCACATCGCAACTACGCAGACCAATGCGCCGACTTCATTCTCACACATGACCTGTCATTTCAGGGTACACCTCCCCAGGTGGGATACCGAAACGTCTTCATCACGGGATGGGCCGCGTATCATCTTCATCTGTTCGCCGCGGAGATATCAGATACTGCCTTGGCCGCTCGCGCTGAAGACATGGCGATTCGTGTCCGGGATTGGCTGGCGGAGGATCCCCAGAATATCCTGAAGACCGGATGGGCGCTCTCGGGTGGCGCAGCAGCAGCAGCAGTGATTCAGGTGCTCTATCATGATGATCCTGAAGGTGCGCTGGCTTACTATGAGGCAAACCTGCTGGACATGCCGCTATACTTCGATCCGGCCGATTTCAATCCTTCCGCCTGGATTCATGCCTGGGACAGTTTTCTTGCACTCGCTCAGAACACGCTATGGCACGTCACTCGCCGGTTCGAATTCCGCCAGAACGCGCTCGGACAATCTGAATTCATGCGATCGCACGACGGCGACGATGACGGAGGAATCCCGCCGAATCCTTCGATGTCCGACGCTGAAGATCACACGTGGGTATCCACCTACATCACGCTGATGGGATTCGATATGCTCGATGAATCGCCGCTGGTGAGCCTTTCGATGCCGGATGTTAGGCTCAGAGCCGGAGACCATATGGAAACGGGAATTCAGGTCGTCGCTCCGGGGTTGGATCGAATGGTCGACCTGTATCTCGTCCTGGAAATCGCCGACCAGTTCCTGTTCTTCCCGCAGTTTACGAACCAGCCTGAGTCTATAACGCTGAATTGCCCGATCGGGTACGATCTCGCAGCGGCTCTCGGGTATCAGGACACGATTCCGTTCCTGACGATCGACCCCTGGCCGGCTATCGGCTCATTTTCAGCAGTCTGGTGGGCCGCGCTGATCGATCCAACCACTTTTGAGTTAATCGGGGATCTCATCACCCTTCCGTGGGCTTCGGAATGACTTCGATCCACGCGAAGAACAGGAGCGACTTTGAGATGAACGAATCCATTCGGACAGTAATAGAAAACGCGCGGATCTGGGCAGGACCCGGATCAGAAATCGAATCCGGTACTATCGCTTTTGAGGGAAGTCGATTCATCGATCCGGCAATCACGAGGAACGATCCGACCGCCCATCGAAAGGATGGATGCAATCTCCTGTACATGCCGGGATTCGTGAATGCACACGGTCATCTTTACAGCGCCCTGGCACGCGGCATGCCTGCACCTCCCAGACAGGCCGGCAGTTTCGCACAGATTCTGGAATATATCTGGTGGCGGCTGGATAAAGCATTGGATCCGGAATCCGTATTGATGAGTGCGTACACCGGAATCATGGACAGTATACGCTCCGGTGTGACAACGATCATCGATCACCATGCCAGTCCCCATGCGATCGACGGCAGTCTGTCCGTGATCGCTTCAGCACTCACGGATATCGGCATGCGAGGGGATCTTTGCTACGAAGTATCAGATCGTGATGGGACCGCGGCAGCCCGGGCTGGAATCTACGAGAACGAACGATATCTCGATTCGCTTAGGAAGCATCCCGATCCTCTCCTGGCAGGCCATTTCGGCCTGCATGCTCTGTTCACGATTTCGGACGTGACTCTGGATGAATCGGTTCAGGTTGCGGAGAAACTGGGCGTCGGATTTCACGTTCATGTGGCGGAGGGTCCGGAAGATGGGGAACATAGCAGGACCCGTCACAACATGGATCTCGTTTCGCGAATGTCTAAACATGGCGTCCTCAGACCTGATACCCTGCTGATTCACGGAGTGCATCTGAATCCAGAGGATCTGGCAGCCATCTCACATCACCCGGTCACACTCGTTCATAATCCCCAGTCGAATCAGAATAATGCGGTCGGATTCTGTGATATCACATCCGTTCATGAGGCAGGCATCAATCTGGCTCTCGGGAACGACGGGATTGGCGGAGCGATCCTTCCCGAACTGCGCGCGGCGGTGTTTGCCGGACACCATGCGGCTCGTTCACCGGGCAAGCCCTCCTGGGCGCTGCCTTTCTCAATGCTCATGAACACCAACACCTCTCTTGCATCAAAGGCGTTCGGTCTCCCGATCGGCAGAATTGAACCGGGATATGCCGCTGATTTCATCTCGGTCGACTACACCCCACCGACACCCTGGACGAAGGACAATACCATCGGTCATTTTCTGTTCGGGTTGTGTGAGCGACTTCGGGTGCTCGATGTCTGGGTGAACGGAAATCAAGTCTTACGAGACGGGCGGTTCATCCGGATCGACGAGGATCGGATTGCGGAGCGAAGCCGGGCCGCCGCTGCGATGCTATGGGATAAACTATCAGCAGATCATTGATCAAACGGATCGCATCTCCAGAAGAAATCGAAAGATCCAAGCCATGCTTCACACACATCTCGGTGAAATCGCCGCACTCCTGACCGCCGCTTTCTGGACTACCACGGCATTGTCCTTTGAAATTGCTGGGAAGCGCGTCGGATCGCTTCCAGTCAATCTTATACGTCTGTTTTTCGGATTCGGATTCATCTCGGCCTATTCTCTGCTATCGCGAGGCATGTTTCTCCCGCTCGATGCCTCTTCTCATGCCTGGATCTGGTTGTCACTGTCCGGACTTATCGGATTTGTAATCGGTGATCTTCTTCTGTTCAGGGCATTTGTACTCATCGGATCCAGGATCTCCATGCTGATCATGTCCGCGGTTCCTCCCTTGACAGCGCTCATCGGATGGCTGTTTCTGGGGGAGACTCTATCGGCGAAGCACCTCGTCGGCATGAGTATCACGATTGCAGGGATCGCCATGGTCGTGCTGAAGGAAAGCGGGACATCCTCCCCCACCCATTCGTTGAACATCCCGGGTTATCTGTGTGCGACCGGAGGTGCGTTGGGACAGGCAGTCGGCCTCGTGCTCAGCAAGTTCGGAATGGAATCCTACAATGCGTTTGCGGCCACACAGATTCGGATTATCGCGGGACTGATCGGTTTTGTATCGGTATTCGTTTTCCGAAACGAGTGGCATCGAGTGTTCCTTGCGTTTCGAGACAGGAGGGCGATGCTGTTTCTGACGATCGGTTCCTTTTTCGGTCCTTTCCTGGGTGTTTCGTTTTCACTTATTGCGGTTCAGCATACTGCAACCGGTATTGCATCGACGATCATGTCGATCGTTCCGATCCTGATCATTCCTCCAGCGGTCATTTTTCTGAAGGAACATGTCAGTATTCGGGAGGTGATAGGCGCAGTGATCGCCGTGATCGGAATCGCGATGATGTTCGTGTGACACATAAGCCATATGACTGATTCTGGAAAGACAGCCGAGAGATCCGAGGGCGGCAGAACGCTGCGGATCCTCTTTTTTTCGGATACGCATCTGGGATTCGACGATCCTGTCTCGCCGCGCGTTCAACGGAGACGCCGTGGGCCGGATTTCATGAAGTCGTTTCTCGATGTTCTGTCTCGTGCCGAACGAACACGACCGGATCTCGTGCTGCACGGTGGTGATTTGTTTTACCGAAGCAGAATTCCGGCGAGTCTGGTGGAGATTACCTTCGGTCATCTGATACGGGTTGCCGATCAAGGTATTCCCATCCTGATCGTTCCGGGGAATCATGAGAGAGGTGCGATTCCAAGAGGGCTGCTGGCGATCCATCCTCGGATCCACATATTCGATCGACCGAGAACGGTGCTGATCGACACAGGCGGGATTCACGCCGCCTTCGGGGGTTTCCCGAATGTGCGGGATGATATCCGGGGTCGTTTTCCGGCGTTATATCGCGAGACCAGTTTGTCGACAACGTGCGCGGACTTTCGTTTTCTGTGCATCCACCAGACGGTCGATCGCGCTGTGGTGGGACCCGGACGATTCCGTTTTCTGAACCGGCCCGATGTGATCGATGAGCGTACCATTCCCCATGAGGTCGACGCGGTCCTTTCCGGCCATATTCATCCCCATCAGGTTTTGCTTCCTGATAATTCCCGCGGTGGTTTACGTGTTCCGGTGATCTACTCAGGATCCACCGAGCGGACATCATTTGCCGAGGAGAATGAAACCAAGGGGTTTATCGAGATTGAGTCCTGCGGTTCAGGATCGCACCGGGATCGTTCATTCCATTGGCATTTTCAAGCGCTCGACACGCGTCCGATGCGTACGATCCGGATCGATTGCAGCGGGCGTCATGTCGGTGCCGATCGGATTCTGGACATCATGAAACAGTGTCTGACCCAACTGCATCCGGATACTGTCGTGAGAATCTGTCTTGATCGCATTCAAAGTGAAGCGCTTACCGCGATTACAGCCGCCCGCATTCGATCGCTCGGGTTCGACTCCATGAACATCACTCTCGCGGTTCACCCAGGATCGTGTAAAGAAATCGCTTGATCTTTTTTGAAGGTGTTTTTTCGAATTCGCGAGGATAGAGGTCGATGCGGGTGATCTGCGCGTACACAGGGAGTTGAGCATTCAATTCCTTCCGGTTGTTTTCCATGATTTTAACCAGATCCGCCTCAGCAATCCCGTGCTGATCGACCCACTCCATATCGGGGAAAACGAGCGCCACAAGTTTTTCGTTCCGGTCGATCACGACCGATTCGAGCACACACGGCATATTATTGAGTTTCGCCTCGATTTCCTCGGGATAGATATTCTGGCCGGAAGCGCCGAGGATCATGCTTTTACATCTGCCTTTCAACACGATGAATGTTTCGGCGTCAACAGTTCCGAGATCTCCGGTGTGGAGCCACCCATCCGAATCAATCGACTCCGCGGTTGCGGATTCATTCTTGTAGTATCCCAGCATCACATTTTCACCCCTCACGCACACTTCTCCGATTCCACTCTCGGGGTCGGGCTCGATGACCTTCGCTTCCAGCACATCGATCGTTCGACCGGCGGATCCGAGGCGTCTGTCGTTCCATGGTGCATAGCTGATCAGCGGTCCGCATTCAGTCATGCCATATCCGATCGTGAAGGGGAAATCGATATCGGTCAGGAAGGCTTCAACTTCGTGATTGAGCGCTGCGCCGCCTATAATGATTTCCCGGAACTCACCGCCGAAAAGCTCGACGAGTTTCCTGCGGATCGTGTGTTTGAGTTGCCTTCTGATCCCGGGGGTTCTGAGAAGCATGCGAGTGAAAAGCCGCTCGAGTTTAGGCTTAAGTTGCTTCCTGTAAATCTTTTCCAGGATGAGCGGAACCATCAGGATGAGATGCGGTTTGACATCAGAAAATGCCTGGAGGAGAAGTTTAGGCGTTGGGATCTTCCCCAGAAAGGTGATGTGACATCCCTGAACGAATGGAAACAAAAACTCGAATGCACAACCGTAGGAGTGGGCCAGTGGGAGCATTGAAAGGATGCGGTTACCCGGTTCGAGGTGCATGTTTTCGATCGCGAACTTCACGTTCGCCATCAGGGAGTTATGCTGCAGCATGACTCCCTTCGAAAAGCTCGTTGTTCCGGATGTGTACACAATAGCGGCAAGCTCCGAGTTCGAGATCTCGGGGAAAACGATATCGGTTCGCGCGCGCGGTTTCTCCTGGAATTCACTTGTCACCTTATCAACGATAGCTTGGATCTGCTTCTTTTTCGTCTGAAGGATGGAAAAATCACGGAGTGAAAAGACGACACCGAGTCCCGGAATCTGCGTCTCGTCCAGGTTCTCCCAGAGTGATTCATTGATGAACAGGAGAATCGAATCGCTGTGATTGATGATGTACTGGATATCATTCGAGTGGAATTCCGAAAGGATCGGAACGATGATGGCGCCGTAGGTGACAGCCGCGAGATATGTGATGCCCCAGTTCGACGAGTTCTTCCCGATAAGCGCGATTTTGTCACCTTTTTTAATATGCAGTTTCTGGAACACGGAATGCAGCCAGAGGATGCGGACTCCCACCTGGGCATAAGACAGCGAT
>CAYYMM010000142.1:6070-9490 GCA_964472395.1 uncultured bacterium
CTGCTGCGTATGCTCCCAACGAGGTTTTCCGTTATCATCGTGATCCTCCTTCTGTTATCTCGAACCCGTTCTTCAAATTCCAGGTTGATCCCCTGCTGCATGTCCGATCGATTCCAGCTGATACAGATGAATCGGTGGATAACAGAAGCAATTGCGGATTTCAACCGGAGAATCAACTCTTCTGAGTCCCAGTCGGAATAGAATGCCGTCGCTTTCATGATCATGCCCGGATGGAATCAAGAGGAGTTGCTTTCTGTTCCAGTTCCTGATCCGGACTTCGATTTCCCGTTCGAGATCCGTGTTTGGGTGATCGAGATCGTGGAAATTGCTCTGGATTCGCAGGAACTCGAAGTGCGCAGGAAAGAAAGGAATGATGTACGAAACGGGCTGGTGTGATCCCACCAGCACCTGTGTGGGCGATGACGAGTCGACGGCAGACACATCGATGCACATGTAATCATCCGTGAAGTCGATTCTCCCCCAGGACGGCACGTTCTCATACCTCAATCCGCCCCAGCACACAGCAACGGTCAGGATGACCGCGATCCAGTCGAATCGTACGATCCACCTCAACAGGACACTGAGTGTGACGGGAAACAGGATGTCGATGACCGCGAGATATCGGTAGACACCAAATAGGCGGATCCAGATACAATATGAGATAATGACGAACAGGATCAGGAACAGCTCGGACCGAAAAGACACCCTCCGATCCGGCGCATCGATCCTAGCCCCAAGTAGCTTTGTGATGATGACGATCGATCCGGCGATGACGGCCAGAGCGATCACGACGGCAGGCCTGTAATCCCTCAGACTCATTTCGCCGAATTGACACCCGTACGACAGCACACGGATCGGAAATTCGAGAGCAGTTGAGAGCGATCTGACGAGAAACCGATCGTCCGAGATATTGACGGGCTCGAAAAACGAGCTTTTGAATACCGAGTTGAAGTTCGGGAAAAAGGGATTTTGGAATCGTTTCCAGAGTAAGACAGCCCAGTGTCCGTAGGAAATGAGAAAGCCGATGAGGGCACCGGAAGCGGTCCACAGTGTTGTCCGAATTCGGCCTCGGAGACCGGGAGTCGTCAGACCGAGAGCAGCCAGAGCGGCGAGTGTGTAGATGGCTGTTGTGAGTTTCAAACCTGTAGCGATTCCGAGGAGGATACCGGATGCGAGAGCGGTTCGCCAGCCAGGTCCGGATGGAAATGGACGGACCAGTATAAGCAGGGCGCCGAGGATGAAAAGTGACACGATGAGATCATGAAAACAAGTGCCGATTTCAGCAAGGAAAACGATTCCCAGTGCACCTCCAACAGAGAGGATCGCGGCATAGATCGTGCGGAGGTACGGTCGACTATTGGATAACAGTCGGTGGGCAATCAGAAAGAGAAGATACAAATTGATACCGTGCAGAGCGCCCATGACCATACCATACTCGATGGGGCGTAAGGACCGGATCATGAGGTATGTCAGGACATCAAGAACCGGATTGAAATAGGTTTGGATCTGGCAGACCGCTATGTCGATGTCAAGGCGGTTGTTGAGAAACGCGTAGCCGTTATAAAAATGGTAGTTGGCGAGATCCCAGTTCGTGTCGAGGCCGCTTTGAATCGAAATCCATGCGCCAAATGCACCCATCGCCGCAATCCAGAGCGGCTGACTATAGAACCATACACGACGTCTGGAACTCATTTACTGAACGGTGCCGATCGCCTGAACGGGCCAAAACCGGAAGATAATGCGGCCTTCAATACATCGCTCCGGGACAAACGGATACACTTCATGCGCCAGCGCCCAGACTCGACTGTCATTGCTGTTGGTCCGATGATCACCGGCGACGAAGTAAAACCCGCGAGGCACGCGCGTCGGACGGATCGTCTCGGCTGATCGGAATTCTGGAATCACATAGGCTTCGGCCTGTCTTGTGCCGTTGATATAGACGTCTCCCGAACGGATTTCGACCATATCCCCGGGTTCGGCCAGAATCCGCTTGATGAGCTGCATCCCGGGTTCAGCCGGATTCTGGAATACGACGATATCCTGTCGATGATACCCGCTCCATCGCGCGGTCAGCTTGTCCGCAAGAACAAAATCACCGTGGTGCAGGAGCGGATTCATCGATCCGCCTTCGATCTTGAAACCCTTGCAGATGTACCCAGTCAGGAAGAAGACAAACAGACTGCTCCAGAAAAGCGCACGAATCCAATCCCGAATTGCAATGTAATTGATTCCTGTGACTGTTCGCGGCATGATCAATCTCCTGATATTCGAAGCACCTTGGCTCCACGGATAATGCGGTTCTTCAATTCGATCAATGCACGGTTTGCATCGCACAAGTCATACTCCTGCACATCAGGCCTGAAATCCAGCTCGCTTGCGATCGATATAAACTGCCGGATATCCGTCCGTGTTACATTGGCGACCGATTTGATCTCTTTCTCCATCCAGAGCTGCTTTTCGTAATCCAACGATGCCAGAACCTGGATATCAGTAGTTTCCTTCCTGATCGCGTTCACGACCACACGTCCGCCCGGCCTGAGATATTGCATCGCTCTGAGCACCGGAGTCCATACTGGAGTGGTGTCGATGGCAGCATCGAGGGTCGCCGGAGGAACATCCGTCACATCACCAGTCCAGCACGCGCCAAGCGATCGGGCAAACTCCCGCTCGGATTCATTCCGTGCGAAAACGAAAACCTCGACATCCGGAGTCCGGTTTCGGATCAGTTTGAGAACCAGGTGGTTGGACGCACCGAATCCCATTAATCCGATTATTCCTGAACGACGAGCACCTGCGAGCTGCCAACTTCGATAACCGATTGCGCCGGCACATAACAGCGGAGCGGCCTCCGAATCCGAAACTGAATCCGGGATTTCATACGCAAAATGCTCGTGTGCGAGCATGTATTCGGCGTAGCCTCCATGCCGATCCCGCCCGGTCGCCCGAAACACCTCACAAAGATTCTCCTGGTCTTCCCGACATCGATCACACGTGCCGCAGGTCGACGCGATCCACCCGACGCCCACGCGATCTCCACAGCGATGTCCGATGACTCGCGGACCGATCGCGTCGACGATCCCGACAACCTGATGTCCCGGAATCATCGGGAGTGAAATCGGAACGGTGCGGCCTTCGATCTCATCCAACTCTGTATGACACACACCACAGACACGCACGCGGATCCGTATTTCCTCAGGACCCGGCTCCGGCACTGGGAGCTCAAGCGGAGCCAGAGGTCTTTGATTCTCAGCAATATTACTTACTTTATGAATTGCCATTGCCCGCATCGACTGTCTTCCTTTTTAGCCATTCCTGTATCCAAAGGTCTGCAGAAGCCGTATCGGAGACCACGCCATCGATCTGAGCATTGTATACGGCGTCGAGCGGTTCGCTGAAGTGCGGTCCTCCTCGGAGGAACGC
>CAYYMM010000143.1:0-9396 GCA_964472395.1 uncultured bacterium
ATTCGGAAGACGATTTCCGTCACCCCCGAGACGCTGGTGTTCGAAGCGCTCCGAGTCCTTGCGGAACACAATATCGGCGCACTCATGGTCATCGATGAACTCCACAAGGTGCATGGGATTCTTTCTGAACGGGATTACACACGGAAAGTCATGCTGTTCGGGAAAAGTTCACGCGAGACCACAGTCAGGGAAATCATGACGCCGATCGATCAGATGTTCAAAGTCAGTCCGCAGACAACAGCCGAGGAATGCATGGTGCTGATGACCGGCAAACATATCCGCCACCTGCCGGTTTTCGATCACGAAAAATTCCTCGGGATCATCTCAATCGGAGATATCCTCAAAACCATCATCTCGACGCAGGCGAATCTGATCGAGGATCTGAGCAATTACATCGCCGGGAAATACATGTAATCAGAAACCATTGATCAATCAATGACAGCCGTGGCCGTGACACGCACCCTGCGCACCGACCAGCTCCAGGGATCCCCCTTCGAGTGCCGCGATCGTTTCTCGAACCGTCCGACACGCCGTGCGATATACCTTGATTCCGGAAGCATTCAGCTTGTTCAATGCCCCCATCCCGATTCCTCCGACCACGATCGCTTCGACCACATGACCGGATAAAGCGGCCAGCGGCTGGCACATGCCATGCGCATGATGCTGATTGCCATTCTCGACCACCACAATCTCATGTGTCTGGGAATCAACAATCATAAAATAAGGCGCTGATCCGAAATGCTCACATACATCGCTCTCCAACGCCAGGCTGTTCTGAACCGGTATACAGATTTTCATGGTCCTTCTCCTTCATGGTTTGTATCACTTCGCCCGCATCTCGGACACCGATCGCTCCTGTCCGAACCCGACTCGAACAGACACCTGCAATGCCGACAAAGCTCCTTGTGCTCAACATCCTCATCAACAACACCGCCGGAAATCTCCAGAGGCGCTCCCAATACAAGACTCTCGGCGACTTTTTTCCGCGCTGATCGTAAAATCCGCCCGAACGTCTGACGGGATACTCCCATCTCCCGCGCCGCATCCTCCTGCCTGCCATCCCCGAAATCACTCACTCGAATGGCCTCAAATTCGTCCAACGTCAATCGGATCGACTCGAGTGCATACCGGGGATCTCTGTCGGGAACGAAACGCCGACACAGGGGAAGACATTGAATGCGCCGGCAACATCGCGGTCGTGCCACTATCACCTCCACCGGCATTATGGTCAAATGCTCATAATTATGCAAGCGGTTTTATTGAGAGTCTGTTTCCTGAGCGGCTTTCAATTCGGAAATCTGCGCCTCTAAATCCCGCTTCTGATGCTCCAGGCGATCTTTCTCGGCGATCGTCACCTGCGCCATCGACAATCCGATTTCCTTTGCCTGACGTTCGATGATCGCCAGTTCACGATTGACCGTTTTCAGCTTTTTTTCAAGCAGGAGCATCTCTTTCTCGGCGGGAGTCAGTTTCACCGGAAGAATCGAGATCCTGCCGGTTTCCAGATACGTGTGAAACATATAACCCGCCAGACACAGAATCACGACGATCACAATAATGCGGTTCATGCTGTTCCCTCGCTCGTTGAAACAACCTCTATTCTGCGCACAGGTGTTTCGGATCCGACACTCTCGAACCACTCGACACCTTCACAGACCATGTCGAGCTTCAGGAAATACCGGCCAGGTATGTTGATTGGCGGCAGTTCGATGGTGATCGAGGCGCGATCACCGGCACGCAGGTCATTCGATAAAAACGCTCTGGAATAATTCAGATCGATGAGGTGTCGTGATTCGTCCAGAAGCTGTGCCCCCAGTCGGACCGTTCGTCTTCCGGTACGTGTATGGCGAGGCCACAGAGCACCTCCAGTGTTCTCGACCATCACCACGATCGACCCGGGTTGACCGGCATTGAGGCGGATTGGGGCTGTCCCGGCACGGATCTTCGCTCGGAATCGTTTCCCGTCGATGGCATTGGCCAGCTGACTGACATCCCAGATCTCGTTCCGGATCCGATTCCATCGCCAGGTGCCGATCTGATACCGCCTTGATTTCGCCTCTTCCGGATGATCCGTGATTTCCCAGACGAGTCGATCGATCCCCGCATCGAGCGCCATTTTTCTCGCCGTTCGCATCCTGAGAAACGAGTCGTTCCATTTAAACAGAATATAACGCCAGTTTACGATGGGTGTTTCCTGTTTCAGTCGATCGCGGGAGGCGACGACATCCCGCATGATCCGGAAAGCGCGTTGAAAATCCCCTCCCCGTCGGTACGCTTCGTAACTCGCCTGATCCGTCCCATCGATCGAAAACGTCATCTCATCCAACCCGCTCCGCACGATTCGATCGATCCACTCATCACGGATCATCAATCCGTTCGTGCTGACATACAGCAGCACTCCCGGGAAGGTTCCCTTGATCGTCTCGATCATATCGATCGATTGCGGATGAATGAATGGTTCGCCGTAGTTGAACAGGTCGATTCGCGTGAGGTGCGGGCCGGCTTCGTGCAGGAGGGATCGAAACAGTTCCATGTCCATCAGGGGTTCAGATCGTGTGCGGGCAAGTCCGGAGTCTCGCGAGCAGACCGAGCCGGTGCATGCCAGGTTGCACAGCACGGTGGGTTCGATGAACAGTCGCGGGAGCGTCTCCTGAATGATCGGTTGCTGCGGAGGTGGTTCGTCCGGTTTCAACATGCGTTTCAGGCCACAGGGGAGACAGAAGGGTGAGAAACCCTCGTTCAGGTCTTTTCGGATCGCGTGGATGCGGGCGGAATTCCAGATCGAGGTGATCGATTCACGCTTCAGGTCTCCCAATGGTCGATCGCCGGCCGGATCCGCGCAACCGCAGACCACCCTGCCGTCACACAGCACGACCAGCGTCTTGAAAACCCAGTCACAGGTAAATCGATCCATCGCATCCATCATATCCTGATTTGATTTTGGATGAAACCCTGTGTAAACAAGGAGACCGGACTGGAAAGTGAGGGCGATTGATGATTTCCATGAAAGGGTCGGGAATGTGGATCGGAACGCTCATCCTGACAGGGTTGCTCGGTATTGCCGCCTGTCAGGCAGCAGGAGACGGTGTCTGGACTTCTGAACTCGACAACGGCATGACGGTCGTGATGATCGAAGACCATTCCGCGCCGATGGTGGCGTCCGTGATCTGCATTCGCGCCGGATCGCGGATGGAGACACCCTCCGAGAACGGGATGTCTCATCTGCTGGAACACCTGCTTTTCGACGGCACGTTGCATTCGACCCGCGCGGAACTCGAGCGCCGCGTGACCTCGGAGGGGGGATACTTCAACGCATTCACCCGGAAGGATTATGTCGCTTTTGAAATCGTCATGCCGACGGAAAAGGCGAGTCTGGGGATTCGAGTCCAGGCTGAACAGCTTCTGCAATCGGTGATCCCGGAGGCGGAGCTCGAGAAGGAACGCAAGGTGGTCTGTGAAGAGATCGCAAAGGATATCGACGATCCGGCCGGTGCTGCAGAAGACGAACTCATGCGCGCGCTGTTCGGCGAATCGGGGTATGGATTGCCGGTTATCGGTAATTACCGGACGGTCTCGGACGCCTCCCGGGAGTCAATCCTCCGTTTTTATCGCAGTTACTATACGCCGAACCGCATGACGGCCGTCATTGTCGGCGATTTCGATCCCGCGGAGATGCTGCAAACGGTTCGCACGGAGTTCGGAGTGTATCCGCGGGGTCCCGAGCGGACGGGCATCACGCAGAAACCGATCTGGCCCGACGAAGGCGGGTTAAAAACGATTACTCGAAAAACCACCGGCGAGGCATTTCTGATGGTATTACCGGCGCCGCCGATTTCGAGCCGGGACGCTCTTGCATTTGCCGCAGCGGTCGAACTCTGGAGCGGATCCCCCACCTCACCGCTGCAGCGTGTCCTGACAGGAGGGGAGCAGCCTCTTGCCGTCGAGGTCGGAACCTGGATCAGCGACTATTCCGGGTTTTCGCTGCTCGAAATAGCCGTCACACCCGTGAAGCCGGAAGGAGTGTCGGAGGGCGATGCGGGCGAGGATGCGGCGCGACGGGCGGAACAGATCGAGCGGTGCATCCTGGAATCGTTCGCGAGTTGGATGGCTGAACCGGCTCTCGGCGATATTCCGATCCTGTCACATCGGTGGTCGGTCGATTATCTGTTTTCGATGGAAAAGTTCCACCATTTCGCTCGCGATATCGTTCATTACGAAGCGCTTCATGCCCGCGATACGATTCTGCATCGCAACGGCTTGCTGGCAGGATTGACGCCGCAGAGCGTTTCGGATTCGCTGGCGCGGATTCGTGCGGAGATGTACGATTCCGGGATGGCAAGTCGGATCGCTCACCTGTCCGTGATGATCGTGCCTGGCGATCCGATCGTCGGCCCCGCTGATCACAAAACGGGTGTTCCTGTCATGACAACCCTGAAAAACGGACTCAAGGTCATCGCTCAGAGTGATCCGGGAGCGCCGATCGTCGGCATGCACTGGCTCGTTCCGATCCCGGATGGAACGGCTCCCGGTGTCCCTCGAATGACAGCGGAGCTGCTGGATCAAGGTACTGAAAAACACACCTCGGAGGCACTCGCGGCAACGATCGAACAACTCGGCCTCCGGATCAAACTGGCAGACAATCCCAATCTTCCGTTCGACGATTATTACTCCTCCCAGGATTACTCCTATTTCCGCATGGAATCGATCGCGGATTCCGCGGAATCCGCCATGCGTATGATGGCTGAAATGGCGCTCGAATCCACCTTTCCGGACGATGCAATCCAGGGTGTCAAGCGTCGACTGATCCAGATTTCGAAGCGATCGGGGCAAAACGCGGGGGCAGTGTCCCGTAACATGCTGGATCGTATGCTGTTTCCCGGAACGGTTTTTTCTGAATCCATGATCCCCTCGGCAGAATCGATCGAGAGCATCACCTCCGAGCAGATTCGGGCCTTCCATCGTTCGGCCTATCAGCCGTCGTCCTGCATATTCAGTATCTCCGGCGGTCTTCCGGTGAATCGCATGATCGAGATCGCCGAGTCGGTCTGGGGAGGGTACTCGGGAGATGCATCGCCGACTCCGCCGGTTCTGGCCGTTTCGTCGAAGCCGGGGGTGGAGTACGCCGTGGCGGATGGTGAGCAGGCCTCCGTCCGATATGCTTTCCCGCTGGTGGTCAAGCCCGATCAGGTCGCCCCGCTTGAGGTGGCTGTCACGCTGCTATCGGAACGCTTGCAGCAGGAGATCCGCGAGAAAATGGGAATGGCGTACCGATTGGGAGCGTCGGTTTCGCTCAAACGGGGGGTGGCCGTGATCGAAGCGGCTGTGGGGACGCGGGCTGGCAACCGGGAGGATGTTGAGAAAGCGATCGAGCGATGCATTCGTGAATGGCGCAAAGGGGGCGTGTCGAGTGAGATCGTCCGGGCCACTGCGAATGGGCTCTTCGGGGAAGCCGTCCGCTACCGTATGCCCCGGGTCAATCGGGCGTATTATGCGTCCTGGCGCGAGTTCCTCGGATTCGGATTTGATTTCGAAACCCGGTATCTGAGCGACCTGCAGGGGATCGACGCTGAATCGGTCGATCAGGTGATCCGGATGATCGATGCTGCTCCGGAAGCCTGGTATCGCGTGGTTGTGGATGGAAAAGACTCTCAAGGAGTTGGAAGGAATGCCGAAAGATAATCTCCCGATGCTGCTTCCGGAGCCGGAGGACGGGCAGGAAAAGGGCATTGAGATCGATCACGACAAAAGACAGGCCTTCAATACATATCTCGATGATATCCTCCCGCCTGATCCGCGTGCACCGCATCCCTTTCATCGATTCGTGTATTCGGAAATCGTCCGCCATCCCGTGATGGGAACGGGGATCATCACGGGATACCGAATCGCCGATTATGCGCGGGAGATGGAAGGACTCGGTGTCCAGTTCGTCCGCGATGGCGTCATGGTGGACCATCGGGTATTCACCCCGGCGGAATCGATGGAATTGCTCGGAACCCAAGTGGTGTTCGATATCAAACGACATGCCTCGATGACACTCGAACAGGTTCTTGATCAGGAATGCAAATAGCTTGATTTCACAAGCATTTTGATTTAGCATTATCCAATCTCGATTTTCGAATCTTTCACCGGGACAAACTCACAGAGGAAGAGGGGTTTAAATTATGGCCAATTCTGCACAAGCGACGAATCGATGGTTGGTGGCGATCATGGGAACACTGTTAATGATCTGCCTGGGAACGGTTTACGCATGGAGCTTTTTTCAAAAACCGCTGGTTGAGACCTACCACTGGTCCAACTCACAGGTCATGTGGGCGTTCAATCTGGCGATCTGTTTTCTGGGGCTGGCTGCGGCCTGGGGAGGCATCAATCTTGCCAAGTTCGGGCCGAAGAAGCTGGCAATTACGGGCGGCGCTTTGTTCGGTGTCGGATATCTGATCGCATCCTTTGCTTTGAAAAGTTCCAGCCTTTGGCTGTTGTATGCGGGTTATGGCGTCATCGGCGGTATCGGACTCGGACTGGGATATGTGACTCCGGTCGCGACGGCTGCCAAATGGTTTCCGGACAAGAAGGGATTTGTCACCGGGATGGTGGTCATGGGATTCGGGTTCGGTGCATTGCTGATGTCGAAGGTTTTTGCACCCTTCCTGATGAAATTCACCGACGGCAATCTCGTTCTCGTTTTCGCATATCTCGGCGTCGCATTTTTGATTCTGAGCGTATTCTGCGCTTCCTTCATCAAGAATCCTCCGGCGGGCTTTGTTCCGGCCGGATACACTCCCCCTGCCTCGACCGCCAAGCCGGGGGCTGCGCAGAGTGATACCCTGCCCTTGGGTAAATATCTCCTCTCCAGCAAATTCCTGATGATGTGGGTCGTGTTCTTCTGCAACATCGCGGCCGGGATCGCCATCATTTCGTTTCAGTCACCGCTGATGCAGGACATCATGAAGAAAAGCAATCCGGCGTTGACCGCTGTGGAGCTGGCAGCGATCGGTGCGACCCTGATTGCCATCAGCTCGCTGTTCAACGGCGTGGGACGGTTCTTCTGGGGTGGCATGTCGGACAAACTGGGCCGAACACGGGTTTTTCAGCTTCTTCTCGGAACCCAGCTCGTTGCGTTTCTGATCCTCGTTATCACTCAGAACCCCTGGATTTTCGGTATCATGGTGTGCTACGTGCTGTTGTGCTACGGCGGCGGATTCGGAACGATGCCGAGTTTCGTGACGGACGTGTTTGGTGCCAAAATGATGGCAACTGTATACGGCATTATTTTGACCGCCTGGTCTGCGGCAGGTATCGCCGGTCCCCAGATTGTTGCATTGATCAAGGACAAGTTCCCGGAAGATGCGGCGACCTATTCATTCTATACAGGACTGGCATTCCTGGCGATCGGGATGCTGTTCTCGCTGTTGCTCAATGACAAGAAGGTGGAAGTCTGAAACAAGTCTCGGATCACTCCGGATTGACGCTCAGTGCGATTCGAACCGAACTTGGGCAGTACATCCGTAAAGAAGAAGCCGCGTACGGGAAATCCCGTTGCCCACCGGATACATTGATGGGGCATCTCGAGCGTGTCGCACGGCACGCAAGACGTCTGGCCCTCCAGGAAGGTCTCGACCCGGACTTGGCTGAGATCGCCGCTTTGTTTCACGATGCGGGGAAGTTCAGAGAGGGCCAGTATCATGCGGATGATAAACCCGAGGAAGACGTATCCATTGATGTGTTACGGGATATTGGCGTTCGGAACGGGCTCGGACCGGACCATATCGAGCAGGCGGCATATGCAATCAGCCAATTGTATCGTGATCAGACCGATCCGACATTGCTGACCCAGGTGCTTTTCGACGCTGATAATCTCGATAAACTGGGATTGTCGGGAATCGCGCAGTACTTCATCAAATCCGGTCTACGCGGAAAGGGTCTGTCCGCGGACATGATCATTCGACTCACGATCGAGCTGGCCTATGCGCGGTATGCCGCTTGCGGTCTGTACACACAATCAGGCAAAGCGCTCGCAGAACAGCGATCTGCAGACACGATCCGATTTATTTTGGATTTTCTCAAGACATTGCATGAAGATGGTATATTTGAAACCCGCATCCTGAATATCAACGTGTGCGATCTGGATCTCGATGTGATTGCACCGGAACATTGTGTTTGCGGAGGGGGTTTTGAATTGAAGCACTGGACGGAGAAAGGTATCAAATGCACGGAAATCCATCTGGAGTTTATGTGCAATGCGTGTGCAAAGAGGCACAAAATCAGGTTCTGTCGACCTCGGTTGATTCGATGAGTAGTGGTGTTTCTTCAAGATAGTTCTGCACATCATTGGGAGTATTCAGGTTGTGGTACCATTCTGCGCCGGTTGCCGGGACGACCACCAACCGATGGTGGTCGTAGATTGAAATCAGTTTCAACGAGTTTTCCCTGAGAAGTCTCTCGGCGGTTGGAGCAACCGCTTTGTCATAGACTGCAAAAAGAGGCTCCATTCTCCCGGGTGAAAAGCAAGGGACCGCGATCTCGTAATCGATCATGCAAGCGAGTAAGTTCCGGATCAGAACGGGATCGATTTCGGGAATATCGCAGGCAATTACAAAGTTGACTCGGTACGGTGACGCGCGTAGCGCGGAGGCCAATCCACTGATCGGCCCTTTATCTTCTATCGTATCATACACGCACATCGCATCATCGACTGGTGATTTCTGCCAGGGTGCCGCAGAAAAGAAGACAAGATCGAAACACCGGGTCAGTTTGAAGTATAAACGAGTGGCAGCTGGTATCCCATCGAGAATCATCGATGCCTTGTCGGCCCCCATTCGCTTGCTTCTCCCTCCGATCAGGATGATTGCTGCGGCAGGCTCCGGTCGAGCTCCCGCCAACCACACGACTCGCCTGGCTGTGTCGATGTCAACACCAAGCCGACCGGCGAGACCTTCGACTGCTGCCGGATCCAAAAGCGCTCCCCGGCATATTCCCGAAATCTGGATCAGAGACTCGAGTTCCAGCAGGTTCATTCAGATTTCCATTCTGATGGCGAACGCAGCAGATGATCGACCGTCAGTCGATGATACATCTCAATTCCGAATCGCGAGATAACGTCCTGGAAACAGCTCAAACGTACTACCAGTAACAGGTCGCCGAGATATGCGTGACTCTTCTGTAACCGCAGGACCTTCTCAAGCCCCGAAGCAAAACCTCGATTTCTCAATTCCAGCAGACCGATTTCATCGAAAACGATCCATTCCGTTTTTTTCCTGATCGCTTCGTCAATCATTGCTTGGGCCAGGTCAAATCCTGCCTGTGAGAAGGAAAATCGTCCTATTCGAACTGTTTCTCCACGGTAGGATGCACAAACCTCGAACGGATGATAGCACCGGTTGAAGACATCATATAGCATTC
>CAYYMM010000144.1:0-9388 GCA_964472395.1 uncultured bacterium
CGCGCCTTCCATTCCCCCTGCTCATACACGGCAACGATGGCAGGGTGCGACAATCGTGCAATCGATGTGAATTCGCGGAGAAAGCGTGCGCGCGCAATCCCCGTGCTGTTGCTTTCCGACAACACCTTCAGCGCGACATGGCGGTTCGATCTCGGATCGAGCGCGAGGAACACGCTGCCCTGAGCGCCCTGTCCGAGCAGATCGATGATGCTGAAACGATTGATGTGAGAGGGCAGGGTCGGTTTCATGATCCGCGCTTTCAGATCCTGCGTTCTTTCAGTTGGTTCATCAAATCCACCGATATGGTCTCGGGAGCGTTCCCGCGAAACAACGCACCTCCGTTTTCGAACAGTTTGACCGATTTTTCGAGATCACCGAGTTCTTCCCGGAGACTCGGATCGGTTTCCAATCCCATCGTTCGGGCGTCTTTCCGGATGGCATCGCACTCCAATCGGGCAGACTGATTCCGGAACAAGGCGATGTGCGCCCGTTCGATCCGAACGGATAAGAGCAGAATCGGATCGATCCGTTGCGCATCCAGCGAATCGATGCGCGCGAGGTATCGTTCGGCCGCGTCCAGATCTCCGAAGGCCTGACGGGCGATCATCGCCAGTCCCCGGAGCGGCCTTGGAAGATGAGGGACGATGGAGAGTTCCTCGAGGATCGCCAGGGATTCCTCGAATGTCTGCCGGGCGGTGTCGATCTGCCCCAGATCGAGAATCGCATACGCATAGTTGTTCAGCGTCAGCGCTTCGAACAGCCGGTCACCCATCTCCCGGTGCATCCGGATGATCTGGTCGTACAAGGCTGCCGCGCCGCGCAGATCGTTCATCGAGTCGAGAATCACGGCGAGATTCGACAGAATCCCCGCTTCCTCTCTCCGGTCGCCGATCTCACGGGCAACCGACAAGGCGCGTTCGCAATAGGTCTTGGCCGTTTCAAACTCATTCCGGGCCCAATGAACGATTCCGATCGTCTTCAGATCATCCGCCTCACCATGCCGCCGCCCCTTTGCGGAATGGATTTCGAGCGCTTTTTTGAGGTGGCTTTCCGCTTCGTCGAGTTTGCGTTCCTTGAGCAGGAGTACGCCGAGGCGCATGAGGGTGTTGGCAATCGAATCGGTGTCATCGAGATCCCTGTAGATGGTGAAAGCATCGTTATAGAGTCTCCGGGCCGAGTCGATATCGCCCTCGCGCATCTCGATCGAGGCCAGTATCGACACATGGTGGGCCTCGGACAGACGATCTCCGATCCGCCGACAGATTTCGATTGCCTCGAGACAATGTCTCCGGGCCTGGGAATGATCGCCCCGGAGGGCCAGATGATAGACGATCCCGGAGAGTGAATCCGCGATGCCTGATTCGAGATGCGCGGCGCGGGCCTCCTCCCATGCGGCGAGATGTTCCGCTTCCGCTTCCTTCATGCGGCCCTGGAAGGCGAGAATCTGGCGGCCGAGTGCGTTTCGGGCGGTGATGCGATCGGGATCGCCCGGTGCCGTCAGGCGGATGTACGCCCGAAGATGATACTCGGCTTCCGCCACGGCATACCGTTTCATGGCCTCGCGCGACGCGAGCCTGTAGTTGTGGATCGCCTTGGCCGTATCTCCGGCACGCTCCCAGTGGAAGGCCAGCGTTCCAAGACGATGCGCGGGAGAGGGGTCATCGCCGTGTTCGATCGATTCCGCCACGAGCCGGTGCATACCGAGCCGGTCGGTTGCATCGAGCTGATCGTAAGCAATGTGATGGACCATCTCATGCACGAACCGCAATATACCCGGCGTGTATTCCTCGAGCAGATTGGCATGGATCAGCGCGTCGAGATTGTCGAGGGTGTCGTTGTGGAAGGGCACCAGCGACCAGAGCATCGAAAAGTCGATCTCGCGGCCGATCACCGCGGCGATGCTCAGAAGATGACGGGCGGCCGGTGGGAGCGCATGGAGTTTGCGTTCGATCAGGTTTCGCAGCGTCTTCGGTGCCGGCAGTTGTTTGAATTCTTCGAAAGTCGCGGATCGATCCGACGACTCCAGAACCTGCCACCGTCCGTCATCGTCGCGGAATATCAGATTTTCCTCGACACACGACCGAAGGAACTCGGCGACAAAAAACGGATTTCCGTCGGAATAGGATTCGAGAAATCCGATGAACATATCGGAGGGATTCGGGTGGGCCATCATGTCGGACACGATCGAAAAGATTGCCTGACGCGAGAGCCGTTCCATCCGGCGTGAGAGGACGGATGGGGAGGCCAGGAGCCGGCGGAGGGCCGGTGACGCTTCTTCCGGGCGATAGGTTCCGAGCACAAAGATGGGGTTCCGGGCCAGAAAGCCGCCTCGGAGCAGGAATTCCAGACAACCCGATGTCAGGTCGTCGGCACACTGGAGATCGTCGAGCAGGATGAGGAGCGGGTGGTGCTGGGCAATCAACTCGAGTAACTGGGCGAGGGCGTTGAAAAGCCGGATGCGACCTGCGTCGGGCGGAAGCTCCGCCGGAGGAGTCATGGGGAGCGATTCCCGGAGCTGACCGATCGGCGCGAAACAGGGTTGCAGAACGGCGCCACGCTGGAGGAAATACGTGCGGATCTGTTCGGAGTCGCTCCAGGACGGGAAGGCATCGCAAATGTCTTGAATCATCCGCTGAAACGCCTGAAGCGATCGGGAGGCGGGCTCATGCTCGAACGGGGCGCACGAACCATAGTAACACTGTGCGCGGAGGCGGGGTGCGAGACGGTTGAACTCGAGCAGGAAGCGGGTCTTTCCCATGCCGCTTTCTCCGCCGATAAGAATCATCCCGCCCGTTCCTTCCTTCAATCGAGTCACCTCGCCGGCTATCTCGTCCACGAGCGTCTGACGCCCGGAATACGACGGGCGATAGAGATACGATCGGGGTCTGGGATACGTGTGAGCATGCGGGTCCGTCGCTCCGAGATCCATGAGCACACGCGCCACGCCTCCGGCATGCCCGATCCGCCGGTTGGGTTTTTTGGCGAGAAGTCTGAGAATCAGATCGTCGAGAGCCTGGGGGACGTTTTCGACCAGTTCGGAGGGGCGCACCGAGAGTGCTGACTGGTGGGCCTTGGATACCTCGAACACGCTGCTCGCCAGGAACGGCAACTGTCCCGTGATCATCAGATAGAGGATGCAGCCCAGGGAATAGAGATCCGCGCGGGCATCCGTCGGGTCACCGCGGATCTGTTCGGGAGGCAGATACAGCAGGGTGCCGCCACCGGATCCCGCATCCTCGAGCGCATCGCGGCCGGACGTGCGCCAGAACTCCTGCATCAGACCGAAATCCATGAGGATGGGGGCGCGGTCGTTCCGGAGCAGGATGTTGGAGGGTTTCAGATCGCGGTGGACGATCCCCTCCCCATGCAGATAGGCGAGCGAGTGGCACAAGGCGAGACCGATGTTCAGGACTTCGGGAAGACGGTTTGCGGCGGCCGGAGGTTTGTCGCCCAGGACCGGCCGGGGCACTTCGGGATGGCCCGATGCGGCGATCAGGTCGGCATCGATGCTTTCCGCGTCGAGTGTCGGGCCGAGAATCTTCTCCCAGCGTCTGAAATCGGATGTCGTGATGGAACGCGATCCGTCCGACGGAAGCGACGGCTGGGTCCAGTCCGGATCGGTCGAGCGGTCGCCCCAGAGATCCTGTGAGATGTAATCCGAGAGCGTGGTGCCGGTCAGCATGTCCATCGCAAACCAGGGCGTCTGACCCTCGATACCTTCCTCAATGATCCGGATAATCCCGGGATGGCGGATACGGGCCAGGGCGCGGATTTCCCTCAAAATGCTCTGTAGTTGGCGTTCCTGTGACACGTAAACCGTCTTGATCGCTGCGATGAGACCGCTCGATTCATGCTGGCCGCGATACACCACACCCATTCCGCCCCGGCCGATGACGTCGAGGATGGTGTAGGGGCCCAGTGAACGGGGAAAGTCGTGTGAATCGGGGGTCACAACCGCCTCCTGTGCATGTGAGTCGGCAGACGAATACCTTGATTATGCCAGTGTTCGCTCCGGATGACAACTCGAGACTTGCCACTTTTCAATCGACGGGTCAGCGTCGATATTCCATCTGCGCATTGCTTTGGTCGGAATGCCGGGGTAAAATCGGTGCGCATCACGTGAGGCGACTACTACGATGGGATCGTTGATCCGGGACTTCTGGAAGTTGACGCAGCCATGCCGGAAATCGTTCGTTCTGGCCGCGTTCGCATTGGTTGCCGCCACCGCGTTTCAACTCGTGCTCCCCTGGGTTCTCCGGATGGCCATCGATTCGCTCACGGCCCGAACCGACGATTACCGGTTGATCATCATGCTGGCCTCCGCACTGGTCGGCGCGGCGGCGGGTGAGGCGGTTTTTACTTTTCTGAAAGGGAAATGGGCTGCTGAGGCGTCGGAGGGAACGGTTACGTATCTTCGGAACCGTATGTTCGAGCAGATGGTCCGGATGCCGTTCTCGGCGCATGGCAGCGTCGCCGCCGGAGATTTCATCCAGCGCGCGACATCGGATATCCAAACGCTCGGGCGGTTCCTGAGCGTGCAGGTCACCGAAGTCGCTCGAACCATATGCCTCCTGACGGGCGTCAGTGCGCTGATGTTCATGATGCAACGCACACTTGCGCTCGCGGCGCTGGCGCTCCTCCCCCCCATCTTTCTATTCTCGATGGTGATCTTCAGAAAAATCCAGAAACGCTTCGAGACGCTCGATGAAACCGAAGCGGCGCTTTCGTCGAATGTTCAGGAGTATCTCACAGGCGTCCGCGTCGTCCGGGCGTTCGCGCGCGAAGAATACGAATCTGGACGGTTTCGTGAACTCAATGCCAGGCTTGTCCGTGAAGACATCGCGTTATCGTCGCTTCATGCGGTATTCTGGCCGAGTTCCGATGTCATGTGCATGCTCCAGGCCGTCATCGTGCTGTATCTCGGCGGCATGAAAGCCGTCGACGGCGTGATCACGCTGGGGACCTTCGTCGCATTCAACAGCTACGTGATGTATCTGATCTGGCCGGTTCGTCAGATCGGCCGGTTGCTGGGTGAGATGGGACGCGCGTCCGTGTCGATGCGCCGGATCCGGGAGATATTGGATCTACCGAGCGAGGCCGACGCCGAAGCAACGCCGGAAGTCGGATCGAAACGGCTCAAAGGTGGTGTCTATTTCAAGCATGTCAGTTTCGGATTCGACGGGAAAACGGTGCTGCACGACATCCACTTCCGGGTCAGGTCCGGTAAAGCCGTCGCGATTCTGGGGGCGACCGGAAGTGGCAAGACCACACTCATGCAACTGCTGCTCCGATTCCACGACGATTACTCAGGTGCGATCTACATCGATGATCGGGATATCCGGCAGATTCCGAAGGACGAACTTCGTTCGCAGATCGGTATCGTGCTCCAGGAAGCCTTCCTGTTTTCAAAGTCGATCTACGACAATATCAGTTTCGGAGTGGATCAGCCCGAGCGGCGGCTGATTCGCAATGCGGCGGCGACGGCGGCCGTGGACCGATTCGTGTCGGAGTTTCCGGAGCGGTACCGGACGGTGGTCGGCGAGCGCGGCGTGACGCTGTCGGGCGGACAGAAGCAGCGGATCGCCCTGGCGCGGGTGCTCGTCAAACGCCCCTCCATCCTGATTCTCGACGACACGACCTCGGCACTCGACACGGAAACCGAGGCGGCGATCTGGAGCGCGCTGCGCAAGTGGCTCTCGGACTGCACCGCGTTCATCATCACGCACCGCCTCAGCACAGCGGCTGCAGCCAATAAAATCATCGTTCTGGACAAAGGCCGGATCGTGCAGCAGGGCAACCATGAGGAACTGATCCGGCAACCCGGTCACTATCGGAAACTCCACGAACAGCAATGGGCCAAAATGGCGGTTCTGGACAGGGAAACAGGTCGCGGTCATGCACGACGAAGAATTCAGTAAGCAGTTCGACACGAGCGTCTGGCGGAAAGTTTTCCGGCTGCTGGCGCCGTATCGCTGGCATTATGCTGGCATCATGACCGTCATCGTCCTCATGGCCGGCGTCGAGGTGCTCTTCCCGCTGGTCGTGCGCAATGCCGTGGACGAGGGCATCACGCCGGGCAACAGGGACGTGATTCTGCTCGCCGTGTTCGAGTATCTCGGATTGATCATACTGCAGGCCGTTCTGGTCGCATCGTTCATCTCGGGATGCGCACGTGTTGGTGTTCGCGTCATCGCGGATCTCCGCCGCATGACCTACGACAAGCTTCAGAGTCTGTCGATATCGTATTTCGATAAAACACCCGTCGGATGGCTCATGTCGCGCATGTTCAGCGATTCGCAGCGCGTGGGCGATACGCTGACGTGGGGTGCCGTGGATTTTGTCTGGGGCGCTGTCAACATGAGTCTCATGGCCATCGCCATGCTCGTCGTTCACTGGAAACTCGCCCTCGCGGCTCTCAGCCTGCTCCCCCTCATCGTCGGCATATCGATCTTCTTCCAACGCCGGATTCTGAGGGGTTACCGGTCGGTCAGACGGATCAACTCCGAAATCACGGCGGGATTCAATGAGGGGTACATGGGCGTGCGGGTGATCAAGTCGCTGGTGCGGGAGACGGCGATGGCGCGCGACTTCGAGACGCTGACGGGGAAGATGTTCGAGGCATCGGTGCGGTCTGCGGTGCTGTCGAGTGTGTATCTGCCGATCATTCATGTCATCGGGGCGACCGGCAGTGCGCTGGTGATCGCCTTCGGTGGGTCCGGAGTGATCGCCGGCTCGATCTCACTGGGAACGCTGGTCGCGTTCATTTCCTATACCCGGCGGTTTTTCGATCCGGCGAACGAGATTGCGCGCGTGTTCGGGCAGCTCCAGGAAACACAGGCGTCCGCCGAGCGCGTGTTTGTGCTGCTGGATGTGACGCCGGAGTTGACCGAGCGACCGAATGCGTCGAACGACGGCAGGATCCGGGGGAAAGTCGAATTCCGGGATGTCTGGTTCGGTTATGATCGGAAAAACCCGGTGCTCAGGCAGTTCAACCTGTCGGTCGATCCCGGACAGACTATCGCGCTGGTGGGGCCGACAGGGAGCGGGAAGACCACCGTTATGAATCTGCTGCTGCGGTTTTATGATCCCACGCGGGGGGCCGTGCTGATCGACGGGGAGGACATTCGTCAGTGGACATTCCGCCGGCTGCGATCTCAGATGGGTGTCGTGCTGCAGACCCCTCATCTGTTCAGCGGGACGGTTCGTGAGAACATCCGGTATGGGAAGCTGGATGCGACGGATGACGCAATCGAGACGGCGGCAAAGCAGGTCGGCCTGCACGAGTTCGTCGAGGCGCTGCCGTCGGGGTATGAAACCGTGTTGCGGGAAGGCGGGGAGCCCCTGTCGACCGGGCAGAAGCAGCTCATTTCGCTGGCCAGGGCGGTACTGTCCGATCCGGCGATCTTCATCATGGATGAGGCGACATCGAGTGTCGATACGGAAACCGAATTGCGGATCCAGCAGGCCTCCGAGAAACTACTTGCGGGGCGGACCGCATTCATCATCGCGCATCGGCTCTCGACGATCCGGCAGGCAGATCGGATACTGGTGATCGAAAAAGGGCGGATTGCGGAGAATGGGACGCATGCCGAGCTGATGGCTCGGCGCGGGATGTATCATCAGTTGTATTCGCAGCAGTTTATGAAGAGTTAGTGCACGTGTGTGTGCCGCCGGGCACGGAGGTCCGGCGTTGCAACGGCAGGCCTCTGTGCCTGCTGGCACATACGTGGCAAGATCTAATGCGGCCTCCGTGCAATAAAAAAGCGCCCCTTTCGGAGCGCTTTTCCCACTAACGGTATAAACGAACGATTACAGAACGCCCTGAGCGATCATGGCATCGGCGACTTTCAGGAAGCCGGCGATGTTCGCGCCTGCGACGTAGTTGCCGGGCATGCCGAACGCCTGGGAGGCTTCGAGAGCGGACTTGTGGATGCTCTTCATGATGCCTTGGAGGCGCTGATCGACTTCTTCACGGGACCAGGAGAGGCGGAGGCTGTTCTGCGACATCTCGAGACCGGAGGTCGCCACGCCGCCGGCATTGGCTGCTTTGCCGGGTCCGTAGAGGATTTTGTGATCGAGGAAGATGTCGACGCCTTCGATTGTGGTCGGCATGTTGGCGCCTTCCGATACGCAGAACACGCCGTTGTTGACGAGATTCTGTGCGTCTTTGGCGTTGATTTCGTTCTGTGTCGCGCTCGGGAATGCGCAATCCGCCTTGTGATTCCACAGAGGATTGTAATCCAGTTTCGGATCGACCGGAGTATAGACGGCTTTCGGATACTTGTCGGTGTATTCCTTGATGCGGCCGCGTTTGACGTTCTTCAGATCCATGATGAAGGCGAGTTTTTCGGCATCGATGCCTTCTTCGTCATAGATGTAGCCGTTCGAGTCGGATGCGGTCAGGACTTTGCCGCCGAGCTGGAGCACTTTTTCGGTGCAGTACTGCGACACGTTTCCGGAACCGGACACGAGGCATTTCAGGCCCTGGAGTGATTTGCCGCGGGTTTTCAGCATTTCCTGGGCGAAGTAGATCTGGCCGTAGCCGGTGGCTTCGGGTCGGATCAGGCTGCCGCCGTAGGTGAGGCCTTTGCCGGTGAGCACGCCGGTGAACTCGTTGCGCAGTTTCTTGTACATGCCGTACATGAAACCGATTTCACGACCGCCGACGCCGATGTCGCCTGCCGGGACATCCGTGTCGGGTCCGACATGGCGGAACAGTTCCATGAAGAAGTTCTGGCAGAACCGCATGACTTCATCATCGCTCTTGCCCTTCGGATCGAAATCGGAACCGCCCTTGCCGCCGCCCATGGGGAGGGTGGTGAGCGAGTTCTTGAAGACCTGCTCGAAAGCGAGGAACTTCAAGATGCCGAGATTGACGCTGGGGTGGAACCGGAGACCGCCCTTGTAGGGTCCGATCGCGCTGTTCATCTGGATCCGGTAACCTTTGTTGACTTGAATATCGCCACGATCATCCATCCACGTCACGCGGAACAGAATCACGCGTTCGGGTTCGGCGATCCGCTCGAGGATCTTGAATTTCCGGTAGATCGGCCGTTTTTCGAGCACCACGGCCAGGGAGTTGAACACTTCCTTGACTGCCTGATGAAATTCGGGTTCATTCGGGTTCTTCGCCACGACGTTCTGATACAGCTGATCAATCATCCCTTCACTCCTTTCAAAACTGCATTTACCTCATGTTATGTCGAAATCCAACATAACGCCCAATTGAACGATGAGTGTACCCCTTTCTGGTCGATCGAGTCAATACCGTTTACGATCAAGATAATCGACGGCGGCTCAAGTGTCCGAATCGTCCGATACTTATCAGCGCCGTGACCACCAGGATCATGATGGCCAGGCCGGTCGAGCCGGTCGAAGGCACTGGTTG
>CAYYMM010000145.1:0-9188 GCA_964472395.1 uncultured bacterium
TTCGAGCATACCGTCATGTTCACACGAATATGCCTTTCATCATCGCCGGAACCGGACCTCAGGAGGATTACCTGCGGGCTCTGGCAGGATCAGATCCGCGGATCGTTTTTCCTGGTGAGGTGTCCGAAACCCGCCTGATCGAGTTGTATGCGCGAGCGTATGCCGTAATCTACACCCCATACCAGGAAGATTATGGACTGATTACGATCGAGGGGATGAAGAGCGGAAAACCGATCGTATCCACGACGGATTCAGGCGGGCCGATCGAATTTATCGAGCACGGTGTGAACGGTTTGATCTGTCCTCCGGATGAGCATTCACTCGCGGCATCGATTCAGACACTCGCGGATGATCCCGCTATGGTCGACCGCATGGGTTCTGCCGCTCTTCGGCGCATGGAGACTGTTACCTGGCACCATGCTGTGGATGCGCTGCTAGAACCGTATCGCTTCTGGCCGGATCGTTCTCCCAGAACCCGGCGGCAGCGACGCCGCATCACGGTACTGATCCCCTATCCGATCCATCCCGTACGCAGCGGCGGACAGCGACGTGAGTCCGCGTTGTATCGAGAACTTTCCAGATTTTACGATGTGTTTCTTCTGACATTGGGTCGAGACCTGGAGTCGGGGAATCACATCGAGATTAATCCGAATCTGCATGAAATCTGTCTTCCTCCCTCGGTATCTCAGCTTCGTGAGCAATGGCAGCTGGAGGCGGATGCAGGGACGGCTATTTCAGATGTCGCAATACCCCGGTTGCTAAGGAAAAATCAAAACTTTATCCGCGCCATCGATTACTTCTGCGAAGCATCAGATATTGTCGTGTCCTGTCATCCCTACATGCATCGCTTTATCCGACCTTCTGCACGTACGCAACTCATCGTGCATGAATCGCAGAACTTCGAATGGTCGATGAAATCGAATTACCTGTCCGGAAATCAAACCGGCAGGACGCTCCTGAAGGACGTCTATCGAGCCGAGAAGGAAGCGTATCGGTCGAGTCACATCGTTTTCACCACCGGACCGGAAGAAGCGCGTTGCATGTCGGCGGAGTACGGTGAGCCGAAAGGGTTGCTGGGACACGTGCCCAATGGCGTGGATGTGGAGCAGTTCCGACCTGCGAGTGCCGCGGAACGTGAGGCTGCGCGCGCTGAACTGGGATGGAAAGACCGAACAGTCATACTCTTTATGGGCGCTTGGCATCCGCCCAACCTGGAAGCCCTGCTCTTCATCCATCAGAATCTCGCACCTAAACTGAAGGAGCTGCTGTTTGTCGTGGTCGGATCCGTACGGGATCATTTCGAAGCATGTCATGGTCCGTTCCCTCCCACTGAAAACATGCTTCTGACCGGTGTGGTCGACGAACCAGCGCTGCTCAGAATACTAGCCGGAGTGGATCTTGCCATCAATCCCATGTTTTCTGGCGCTGGAACGAATCTGAAAATCCTCGAGTATTTCGCATGCGGCATACCTGTCGTCTCGACTCCTCATGGAATCCGAGGTCTGGATGTGCATGAAGGCAAAGATGTGCTCATCGCCGACAGTGATCGGTTCGCAGACACCATCTGCAGATTGGCGGATACCGAGGAACTCAAGCGTACTCTCGGCGAATCGGCCAGGAAGACCGTGGTCGACACCTATTCATGGGGGAAGATCGGAAGACGAATGGTGGAACTGATCGAATCCGCGATTCCGCCAGCCGGACCATCCGAAATCGAACTCGAACTCGACGCTGAATTCAGGATGGGGTGGTATCATCTCGAATATTGGGAGATTCCCGGCCGGAAAGCTCCTGTAAAAGTACGCTGGAGTTTCCCGGAATGCTGCGTCTTCATACCCGATCCGCACGCCGAGTTTTCCATCGGGTTGACCGTCCAGGGCGCTCCTGACGGAGCGAATCTCATGGTCATGGTCGACACTCAAGTCGTCTTCGACGGAACCATCACCTCTTCATTCCAGGACATCCGCATCCGGATTGCCGCCAAACCAGGCGTGGACTGGCGGCTCCTCACCCTGCGGACGTCCGGGTGGTCTCCAGCGCAGTTCGGTAGCCCGGATACTCGCACACTGGGTGTTGCGGTTTCCCGGATTGCCGTGTTCAGGGAGCAACCGTGAGATGATGCGGATGGCGATGTTCAGCCCTGTCCCGCCGGTCCGGAGTGGGATTTCGGATTATACGGAACGGCTGCTTCCTCATCTGTCGAAACACTGGGAAATCGATCTGTTTCTGGACGGCTATGGGCCCGAGATCGGTTCGGTTGCTCGAACGTTTACGTGCCATCACCGCCGTGAGTTCGATCTGAAACACCAACGGCATTCATATGACCAGATCGTCTACCAGATCGGAAACAACGACTGCCATGACTACATCTATCCGACGCTCTTCCGATATCCCGGCATGGTGATTCTCCACGATGCCAACCTGCACCGAGCGCGTGCGCGAGCGAGTTTCATTCGAGATCGACTGGATGATTACCTGCGGGAGATCGAATACTGTCATGGTTCAGCCGGACGCGTCGCCGGGCGATTGGTCGCAGCCGGCATGTATAATGATCAGATCTATGACCAGTTCCCGATGCTCAATCTCGCGGTTGAGGGGGCCTCAGGCGTGATTGTGCATAATCAATATTGCCGGGATCGGGTAAGTGAATGCAGGTTACAGGGTGAGGTATTCATGGTGCCAGCACCGTATATGGAGGAAGTTTTACCGGATCGGATATCGGCCCGGAAGACTCTCGGAATAGATCCTGGATCCATCGTGATCGCTGCGTTTGGCTTTATTGCACCGGGAAAGGGTCTGGAAGCCGGGGTGACGGCGTTCGAGCGTGTCCGAAATTCCTATGATCATGTCCGACTTATATTGATCGGAGAAGCGCTCGATGCCGATTACATCGATAAATTGATCGCACCGCTGTCTCCCGCGACCAGGAAGAATCTCACGATTACAGGATTCGTGCCGCCTGAGCAGTTTCGGACGTTCCTGGCGGCTTCCGATATCTGCCTGAATATGCGTTATCCGACACAGGGTGAAGCATCAAGCGCGCTCCTGAGAATCATGGCAGCGAAAAAACCGGTTCTGATACCTTGGTATCGGCAGTACATGGAAATTCCAAGGGATTGTTGTGTTCACGTGGATCTGTACCCCAATGAGATTCATTTCATCGAAGAAGCAATCCGGATGTTGATTGATCACCCGTCAATCTGTCGGCAAATCGGAGCAAACGCCGCTGCATATGTAAAGCGCCTGCATACGGAAGAAAACTGGGCATCCGCCATCGCGGATGCTATAAACACGACCATCCGGAACGCTTCTGTTCCTGAACCACTCATGAAGCGACTCGATCTGCCGAATACTTGCCCGATCGGTGTGATCGATACCATCTCCGCATCCATTGGCGATTTTCACGACGTGTTTCCAGCCAGCACTTATGAAACACTGGAGCATTGTCTCGAGGAATTGGAGTTGCTGCGATGATATCGATCGGTAACAGGATCGTTCAGAGTTTGCTTCTGGTGCTGATCGCAGCTACCAGTGTCTGGATGTCACGATTCATCTGGATACATGCTGGTCTGCCTGGCACACGTTCAGGAAGTTTCATCTGGTATTCCGGTATCCCGATCGTCTTTTTTGTGTTCGCTCTGTTCCGCGCGATGATTCGTTCAAGAAAATCTCGGCACCATGTTATCTGGATCGGAGATTTCTGGTACGTCCTGTTTTTCTTGACTCACCTGGGTGTACTCATTTCTTGGCGATACTTGAGCGGATGGCAGTATGTGCTGTCCGCTTTATACTCGCTTCATCTCCTTGTCCAGGTCATCATTACGATTCGTTCTCTGGATCGTGTCAATGGGAAATGGCATCTGCTCGAGTTTTCATTCGTGAGTTCCGTGTCGGTTCTACTGATTCAAATCCCTCTCCTGTTGGCCAATTCATCGATCGATCTCTGGATGTCCGGGTTTGGTGCTTGGGTCTTTACCAGTATCTTGGTGCTGATCATTCACGACTCTGTCACGGGATTGTCGGAAATTACCGGACATCCGGATCGTCATGATTCGACTCGAATCGCGCTGGTGTTTTTAACGGTGGCTACTCCATTTTCGAGTTCGGGTATGCTGACGAAACACCATGTGATTGCGATGATTTGCGGACTGGTCGGGCTTATAGGCATTCGCATTAACCGGAGTTCGACATCTGTCTGTTTGGCGATATCGATGTTGATCATCGTGGCTCCATTGCTTTCTCTCGAGTTTGCCGGAGTTGCGGTCTGGGCAACGATCGTCGGTGTTTACCTGGTGTTGCGAGCGCGTGATCCGAATCCATTTCTTAAAGTCACCGGGTTTTTGGTGATCCTGATAGCCTCGATCGCTCTCGCAATCCTCGTGCATGATGGAAAAATACTCGAAGGAGATCTCGTGTGGCATTCGAGTTATTACTTCGGGTTGATCGGTACGCTACTCGATGCCCAACACGGCATCCTGCTTACGAACCCCGTATCACTCATGGCTATTGCAGGATTTGGACTTGCCGTATTTCTGTTCCCCGGGCGATTATGGCAAGTCTGGATCGGGCCCTGGGTAAGTCTGGCTCCCATTCTGTATCGGTCAATCGTCTCCAGAGGCAGTCCCCCGATGGCTCTGGAGTCCCTGCCGATTCTCGTGATTCTATGGCCATTCATCGTGTTGCTCGTTAATCGCAATGCGCGCCCGCTGGCCGCGGGATACTGGTCCAGCTCTGTCATGGCACAATCCGGTTTGGCGGTCTACTTTTTCTCGATGTTGGCTGGTAAAGAAGGCTTCAGAGCCGATTTGAGTTCACTTCTTGTCGATTGGGCGTCAGTGTCGGATATTGACCTGTCGTTTTATATCCCCCATTTCAGCACTCTGAGTCAGACCGGATCTCTCAGCGGGCTCCTGTGGACGATCACAGTGCTTGTCATGGTCGTGTTATTCATCTTTGAGTTGACAGTCTTGAAGAGGCGTCTGGGTGGGCATTGGAATCAGCTTGTTTCGCTTGCGTTTCTGACACTTGGTATGCTGGGAGTTGCTGCCGCCGTGAGTTATAGCGGTTCCTGGATACGATTGGATGGGATGCCAAAAGTGCTGAGTGCAGGGACAGAGAAACAGATCAGCCTTGAGATTTCAGAGTCACGACCGGTTTATAGTATCCGGGTTCATTCATTCACCTCAAATTCCGCATCAATGAATCAAGGCGCGGAAGTTGTCAACGTGACCGTGGATGACGGGACGGATATGCCTTTGGAATATCCCGTTCGCATGGGAATCGATACGGCTGAGTTGGCCTATGATCGATCCGATGTTTTAAAGATGATCCGTCACAAAAGGCCGTGGATCGCCCGAACCTGGATGCAGATCATGGGCTATCCTGTCGATGTTCACAGCTATCGCACCGACATTAGCCTCCAGCCTCCTCGTCCGATCCGATCGATCTCGATGAGTCTGAGTCCGCGACTCGAATCGACGGATGTAAAGTTTACATTGGATGCTCTTGGGTTACAGGTCGAAGGCCCGACCGTGAATTGGGGAAAGCCTGTGTACTGTTCGCAGATAGGAAATGTAAGTCTCGATCGCAAACAGACTCATGCTGATTACGATCTGGATCATATGCCACCGGTTACACGCATGCGATTGGTATCAAATGTGGCCAATGCCGCAGGCATACCGACCGGTGTGTCGATTGGACAACTGATCATCCGGGGAGTGGGCGATGAGCAGGAGGTTCTGGAAATCCGGGCTGGGATCGAAACCGCGGAATGGGCTTACAACAGGAAGGATCTTTTAGGGAGAGTCCAGCATGCCGCTCCACCGACTATCCTCTCCAAACGCGAGCTGGACATGGATCGAAATCAGTTCCTCTCAAGCATGTATCTCGCGGATTATCACTTCACGCGCCCCCTGATTCCATATACGGTGTCGATTCGATACGTGCTGTCCGAACAGATGGCACCCGGAGCAAAACTCCAGATTTTCTCCGTGATGTTCATGTAGATATCCGAATAGATCAATGTGAGAATGGATTGGATTGGTTCTCACTCGGAGTCGCCTCCGGTTCGGGTGTCGTATCGTCAAATCCGGACGTGACTCGGTAGATATACCATGTGCCGTTGTTCGAATCCCCCGAGTAACTCCATGTACCGGACATTGAGTTATGACCATCGAGTTTTCCGAAGAAAGTGACTGTTTCCGGGTAGAGATCGATGATGAAACCGAATTGGTTTTTCTCATAGGTGATGTTCCGGATCGAGACGGTTCTGTGCGCATCGGAGTAGATGCCGGTCAACACGTCGGGATAATCCTCGATGTAGAGGCTGAAGGGCCAGCTTTTTCCGGTGGTCTCGTTGGTGTTCTGTCCCTGCCACTGACCGGTCAGATCGATCGGCGAGGAATCGTCCGAACATCCGACGATGAGACACAGTGAAATACCTATAAGCAGAACGGAGAACGATAACAGGTTTCGTTTAATCATGAAGGACCTCCCGGATGCCGAAAATCATCGAATCATGTGAAGTCGGAATTGTCAAGAAAAGCTCCTGGTTTGTGATAAATGATCGGTGCTTGGAGTTGACAAACCCATACGGATTATCGCACATTAGAGGCACTGGAGAGGGTGAGGACAGATATGAAGGTATTCTGCGAAAACTGTATGGGCGAAAATGAAGTGGATGTCAACCAGGCAAAAATCAACGGCTATCGTGCTGCCTGTCAGACGTGTGGGCATATGATATTCATGGACACAGATGCCGTCGAAGCTGCTCTATTGCGTAAAAACCCTATCCCCGCGAATCTGATCGAAAAGCTTGAGTCGAGTTTGGATTCTGTTGCGCAAAGCAATACAACAACCACCATTGCAGCGAGGATCGACGTTCCCCGTGCAGAAACATCCGCCGCTGTCTTTACTGTTCTCGATGGCCCCGATCTTGGTCTCGAATTCACCATGGACAGTCCTCGTCTCGTCCTTGGACGCCGCGGCGCCGACATCAATCTCAACGATCGACTCGTCTCCCGTCGACATCTCTCGATCGAAGCCTCCGGTGGTCGATATCTGATCAAAGACATGGGCAGCACGAATGGGACTTTCCTCAATGGGACGCCAGTCAGTATGGAGTTCATTAAACACGGAGACGAGATTCAGATCGGGTCGACACTGATGAAATTCCGTATCAAGAGCATGGATACGAGCGTTATCGTGCTGGATAAATAGGCCGGATCAGACTCCGATAGACCGCGCTGGCTCGATGACACGCCGTCAGAAGAAATACGCAACATCTGCCTTGAAGCCTTGATTGGATTCATCCAGCATGTTCGGAGATTCGTTCTGTTTGACATCGAATGACTGATAACGATATCCGATCCGTGTCATGAGATGGATTCTGGAAAAAACCCAGCCGGTTCCAAAATCGAGTGTGTATCCGGTTGCGTCGAATGTCTCACCCACTCCGCCGAAATCCCACCGGTAGTCGAGAGCAGGCAGGTAAGAGGCAGAACCATACACCAGCAATCCCGGAGAAAAGGTATATGATCCCCCGGCTCCAAGTGCAAACCCGGAGATCGAAGCATCGATCTGATAGGAGGCAACCCAGTCGAAATCGATGTTCTTGTATCCGACTGTGGCATTCAGAAAACCAAGAAAACGATAGGACAGTGCGATATCCAGATCCGTACGATCTGCAGAATATGTTTGCGTACTACCTGGGTAATCAATGTCAAACTCGCCCGTATAATACTGAGCTGACAGTATAAGATTCTTGAATCGGATCGAAACACTCGGTCCTAACAATCCATCCGTGCTCCCATCCGAATACTCACGATCCCAATCCGGTTTCCAGTAAGTTCCTCCAATGACGCCACCCCAATCTCCACATAAACCGGTGTGCGTCATCGTCGAGCAGAACATCAGCAGAATAGCGCTGCGAATCATACATCTCATGGCTGCCTCCCATGTGCTTCAAACACCATACTGACAGGCCAAAGCCTCAGTAATACGACCATTAGCTGGACTCCTACTACAGCGGGTTGATCGGCACGTAGACGGCACCTTCGATGGTCTTTCGAAACGGATCTGACTCCGACCCATAATTACCTCTGCGTCCCTCAATATCGACGAACTCAATATAGTACCATAAAGGCGTCGCATTCACTTCATTTGCAGGGATATCGAATCTAAGCTGGTTGCGCTGAACTTTCGCTTTAATCTGCCGATATTTGTCCATGCTACCGAACTTGTAATACAGCCATCCGTTGACCGCTGTTTCGCCATCCTGGGATTCTGTTGCGGCCGTGATGCGAACAGCTCGCTTCGTGATGGGCGGGTCAGGAGAATACGAGATGCGGTCGATCCAGAGTTCACTCTTCTGGGTGACAGGAGCGGGTTTCGCCGCGGTAGCTACAGATGGCGTTCCGGTATGGGACGCGATCGGTGGGGTAGTTGGTTGCGACGGACTGGGGGTGATTGTGGGAGATTTGTTGACTGGTGTTTGTGTCGGGGAAGGGGAGGGGCTGAGAGTCGGCTTTTTCGAGGGAGCAGCAGTCGGAGGCACTGATGCGGTTGGTTTCTGGGGTTTCGCCCGAGCTTCCAAGGCTTTTTGCGATCGTTTCAACCCATCTGAGGCTCTAACATTTCTCCGATCACGAGCAAGGATTTCTTCGTATATCGCCTTGGCTTCCTCGTAGCGCTTCTTTTCCATCAAATCAGAAGCTGTGTTCAGGAGAGCAGCCAGGTCGAATTTCGGCGTTGGTGAGGGAATCGGTGTTGCAGAGGGCCTGACAGACGGAGTCGAAGGCAATCGAGGTGAAGGAGAAGGTGCAAAAGTCGGGCTACTTTCGACGATCACTGCAGGAACTACCGTCACTGTCGGTGAGGGATCGATGACTGCCGGAGTCTGACTTGATTGATCATGCTTCGATGATTGAAAATACATCAATCCAACGACCAGCAGTCCGATACACGTAGCCGCGATATACAACAGTCGATTGGGAATCCGGAACGGTTTGATTAAAACATTCACCTGAACCGGGTCACTCTCTGTTGCTTTACTGAGTTCCGGTGTCGATTCGGAATCGTCCAACGGTTTATCTTCCGTCTTCTCCTCCCGTGCGATATCAACCAGCAGCTGAACCGGTTCTGCGGACGGAACTGAATCCGCCGGCTCATCAGAGGTTGGATGAGGGGAC
>CAYYMM010000146.1:0-9099 GCA_964472395.1 uncultured bacterium
CGGATGGCGCCGACTCCTCTCAAACATGACATGGCTCTTTACACCAAGGCTGTGCTTCGTCTGATTCGCGTTGGGGCGAGTAACAATCTCCGCAAGGTGATATCCAAATCCCATCCGTACGAACTCGCCAGATTGCTCGAAAGCATCAGACCGACGGAGCGCTGTGAGTTGCTTACCCTGCTGTACCAAGGAGGGAAACTGGGCCATACTCTGCTTGAACTGGTCGAGGACTTGCGTCTCAACATCCTGAATGATCTCGAAGATCCCATGATCATGAGAATCGTTTCCGAACTCTCGACTGACGATGCTGCTGATTTACTCGAAATCCTGCCTCGTGATCGATACGAGCGGATATTGAATTCAATCCGCGATCCTCTCCTCAGAAGACAGATCCGCCAACTCATGAGTTTTGATTCATCAACGGCGGGTGGAATCATGCAAACGGAATTCTATGCATTACCCGAAACTGAGTCCGTTGGCTGCGCTGTTGAGATGATTAAACAACGAGGGCGGGAAAGTCCGTTTTTCTATCTCTATACCTTGGACGAAGAACAACGTCTGTCGGGAGTCATCTCGCTCAGACAACTCCTTCTCTCAGAGAATGAACAAAGCCTCGCAAGCATCTCTAACAAAAAGATCGTGAAGGTATTTTTAGATGAAGATCAGGAGCGGATCGCTTCTCTGGTTTACAAGTATGATCTGCTGGCCGTGCCGGTCGTCGATGCTAAAAACCACCTTGTTGGGATCATTACCATTGATGATGTGATGGATGTCGTCGAAGAAGAGGCAAGTGAAGATATTTACAAACTCGCTGGTTCGAATGTCGAAGAGCTGATGTACGGCAATCGGATTCTGAAGATCTCACAAGTTCGACTGCCATGGCTCATTATCTCGATTGTAACTGGTTTCCTGACCGCGAACGTGATTCACTTTTTCAACAACACGCTTGCACAGGTCATCTCTCTCGCATTCTTCATCCCAATCATTACAGGCATGTCCGGAAATGTCGGTACCCAGTCCGCAGCCATTACAGTCAGGGGAATCGCGGTTGGACGGATCGGTTTGCAGACGTTTACCGGGACGGTCCTTCGTGAGATGCGAGTGGGATTTACCCTGAGCCTCATTTGCGGTGCGCTTGTTGGTCTGGTGGGCTGGTTATGGCTCGGAAACTCGACACTCGGGATTGTGGTCTGTCTGGCAATGATCTGTGGAATCACATTCGCTGCAACGACATCCTCATTTATGCCCATCCTTTTTTCGAAGCTTGGGATCGACCCTGCAGTGGCCTCCGGCCCCCTTGTCACGACGCTCAACGATTGTACGTCCATTACCATGTATCTCGGTATCGCGTCGCTGTTGGAACGGTATCTCACATGAATCCCACAGGACTGTGTTTTTATCTTCTTAACTATAAACAGGACACGCATCGCCATTACTATCACATTTACGAGTTCATCGAGGCCTTGGCACAGCGGCACCCCGTCCTTTTGCACATCATGGATTGCGAAGGGGAGCCTCGCTTCAAGCATGTTCGCGCAATCCGGGTTTTCGATAGATTGGGTCTTCGGGGACGAATCCGCCGGATGCTGGCCGATATAACGGCATACATGCGGGGATATCGGTTTTTCTATCATCATTACACAACCGGTCCTGCTCGATTCAGTGCTCTGTTATGCCGACTATTCGGGGGAAAAACATTTTTGTGGCACTGCATCGTCATGGAAGCCCTCGATCGTCATATCCGTTTTAAGCATCTCAAGCGCTGGATGCTCAAATTCACATTTCACTGTGTCCATCATGTCGTGACAGGGTCATCCTCCATGGCGAACTACTACGAAGATTTTTACTCACTTCCACACGGCAAGATGGTTGTCATTCCAAACTACATCAATCTCGAACGGTTCGATCAATTGGCCTGCTCGAAAGAAGAGGCCCGTCAGCGGCTCGATTTACCCATCGATCGCAAGGTGGTGTTGTATCTGCATGAGATCGAAGAAGGACGAGCGCGTCTTCTGCCCGAGATCATTGAACAGGTTTTTAAATCAAGGCCGGATACCATGTTCTGCATCGTCGGTGACGGGCGTTATCGCCAGACATTGGAGCATCGATTACAACGTCTGATCGATCAAGGTCGAGTTCGATTTGTAGGTGCAGTTCCGAATACCACCACACCTTTATACTATCGAGCCGCTGATGTGCATGTGATGACTTCGGCATTTGAAGCATTTTCACGCGTACTACTCGAGGCAATGGCGATGGGGACGCCATATGTATCCATGGATGGTGGAGGGAACATCCGGGCATACACACCTCAGGAACATCAGGAATACATTGTGCCAGTCGATCGAATCGATCTTTTTGCACAGAGGGTTGTTCGGATATTAGAAGATCCTGCGGAAGCACAGCGTTTAGCCGATGTTGGTTTGAGCCACGTACAGCATTACGCATTGGCTCGGGTTCTTGATCGCTTCGAAGAAGTAGTTTTCGGCAAGGAGATGACTGTTGGCGGGGAACAAGACTGAGCAACCGACCCCAAAGCGACTTCGTGATGCGAAGAGGAAGGGACAGATCGCGAAGTCGACGGATCTGATCGGAGCGATCGGATTGGTCTGTATTATGCTGATCGCTCCCGCTCTGTTCTCAAAGACAACCCTGCAGTTCAAAGATTATATTCGTGGGATTGTGTCCACGACGAATTACGATCCCATGATGCTCGTCGATTTGCTTCAGAGTGGAATCGAACAGGTTTTGGTGACTTGTGCCTCTATGTTGGCATTCGTGTTTGCTGTTGTTGCGGTATCCCTGTTTCTCATGATTGGCCCTGCATACAAACCGATGGAATTCAGCGGTAGAAAACTCAATCTAATCGAAGGCATGAAGTCGATGTTTTCAAGGAAGCGAGCATTGGAATTGATCAAGACAGTCGCAAAGCTCATGATTGGCGGCTGTTGTGCATGGTTTCTGTTGGCTGTATCGATCCATTGGTTTGTCGGCGCTTATATCGAATCCGTCCTGCACTTTAACTCGGCGCTCTTGAAGATTCTCGAGCGAATCGCGATCACCTTCTGTTTGTTGTGCGGATCGGTAGGGATCGTGGATTTCCTGCATGTCAGGTATCGATGGAAGAAGGAACTGCTGATGAGTCGGGATGAAATCCGGGATGAATTCAAGGAAACCGAGGGAGATCCCCTGATCCGAAGTCTTCGCAGGGGATTGCACAGGCAATTAGCCGGCGAATCGATCGCGCGAAACATCAGAAAAGCCCGGGTGGTGATTGTCAATCCGACCGATCTTGCTGTGGCGCTGGAGTATGTCGAGGGGCTCCATGAAGCACCGCGCGTTCTGTTGAAAGGGCGCTCAGGGATCGCGTCGATTATCCGGCGGGAGGCAGTGAGATCGGGAGTGGCGATTGTCCGGGATGTCAGGTTGGCGCGGGTGTTGTTCCAAGTGCCGGACGGAGAGGAGATTCCCGATGTTCTGTATGAGATCATCGCTGAGATTTTTCTGGTACATCAGGGGAGTGATGCCGAAGGGATGATAACGGCACCACTCCATTGACATTTCGAATCCAGGGCAATAAACTGTAACAAAATTAAAACAATGTGACGAATGGACCGGATTGCATTTCGCTTCCGTGTCACGTGGTCACGGTATCCTCGGAAAGGAGCGGTATATGGCTATCCCATTGATTGGTTTGTTGTCGCAGCTCGGAACCGGTGCAGTCGGCAATATTCTGGAGAAGACATTGCCTAAAGCCAATGATGCCATGAAAAGCATGGCCAAAGCACCCTTCATGATGCTTGAAAATCTCAAGGAGCTGATCGGAGGTAAAGAATCGAAAACTCCACCGGCCGAACAGTTCTCCCTGAAAACTCCTCAGAACCTAGCTGACATGTCCCAAAAATCGCCGGACCTTCCTCAGCGCATCGATTCACTCAGGGAAAAACTTGGGCAAATCATGGACATACTCGCCAATCTCGGAGAACTCATCGCACAGATCGGACATCTCTTCGGGAAAAACGCCGGCTCTTACGGCCAGGTTGGAAAGCCTCAACAGCAGGGTTCACCTCAGATGAATACAGGACATTCCGTTGGAATCAGTCAAACACTCCAGCAGCAGAATCCATCCCAGATCGGATCGCAAGGGGACTCGGGAAGCACCGGGGTCGGGTCATCCGGAGTGGCGCAGGGGACGTCCCAATCTCAGGGTGCGTCCAGCGCAGGGGGAGCATCGGGAATGGATGGCGAGCGCAATTCGGTGATGTCAGAGCAATGGGCGATGTTCGAGAAAATGCAAAGCATGCAACGCGCGGCACAGATGTTTGAACTTGCGGTCAAAATCGCTGAGGTCCAGCACCAGGCCGCCATGTCCGCCATTCGGGCGATAAAGTACTGAGGAGACAATCATGGAAACGATTCTGACTTTGAAAAATCATGTTGCAGAAGGAAAAACTTTGTCGAATGAGCAACTTAAGGTATTTGCACGGAGCGGTATTCCAATCCGCGAACTCTTCGATCTCTCATCGGAAGATCTCGCAATTTTGGGGTATCTCGGATTCGAGTTATACCAGAAGGGTGAGATCGACGACGCGCTGATGATGTTCCAGGGATTGGAAGCGATTGGTCAAAGTGATGGTTACATCAGTACGGCAATCGGTACTATTCTCGCCCAGAAAAATGACTATGACGGAGCAATTCATTATCTGGGGCGCGCGCTCGATTCAGATCCGTCAGATATCAATGCTCTGATCAATCGCGCAGAGGTTTTCCTTAAACTGAACCGGTTCGAAGAAGCGGCCGTGGATCTCAAGCACATCATAGAAATCGATCCCGAAGGTAAGGATCCGATAGGGGCTCGTGCGCGGATTCTCATTCTAGTCACACATGAACTCGCGCGGGCGCTCCGCAACGCACCTGACGGCGAACATTGACGATTCTGTCGAAATACAGCGACATCATGCTGGCCGTCGTTGTCGCAGCGGTGGTCAGCATGATGATCGTTCCTCTTCCCACTCCGCTTCTCGACGTATTGTTGACACTCAACATCACCGGCGCGGTACTGATCCTATTGATTGCCCTCTACGTCAGTACCCCTCTTCGACTCGCTACATTTCCCAGTATTCTCCTGATCTCAACACTTTTCAGACTTGCCTTGAATATTTCTTCAACACGATTGATTCTGTTGCAAGCCGATGCCGGAGAGGTCATCCGTTCATTCGGTCAGTTCGTCGTTGCGGGCAACATGATTGTCGGGGCAGTTGTCTTCGCGATCCTGACACTGATTAACTTCATCGTCATTACCAAAGGATCCGAACGCGTGGCTGAGGTTTCGGCCCGTTTCACGCTTGATGCGATGCCTGGGAAACAGATGTCTATCGATGCAGATGTGCGCTCCGGAGCGATCGATAGCGAGACCGCCAAGGTCCGCCGAATCGATCTCGAACGTGAGAGCCAGCTCTTTGGTGCTATGGACGGAGCCATGAAATTTGTTAAAGGTGACGCGATTGCAGGAATCGTCATCACCCTGGTCAATATTCTCGGTGGTATTCTGATCGGAGTGCTCACCAGGGAAATGCAGGTGATCAGCGCGCTCAAAACATATGGGATTCTGACCATCGGAGACGGATTGGTGACTCAGATACCCGCGTTGATCGTCGCCACATCTGCCGGCCTGATTGTTACGCGTGTAGCACCTGAACGTGAAGATGCACATCTCGGACATGAGCTCTCAGTGCAGCTGCTAGCCCATCCCCGGGCATTTGCGATCACAGCGATTCTCTTGATTGCTCTTGGTTTATTACCCGGGCTTCCAACCGTTCCATTTTGGTTGATGGCTGTTCTGATGGCTGTCACATCCAGACTTTCAACGCAAGCATTACGAAACTCCTCCCGTTCCAATAGTGATATCCAATCGTCTGATGGCATGAACTCCGCAACGATCGAGAATGCGGCTCCAATTGCATTGCCCGTACCGCTCGCATTGAATTTCTCCACTGAAATCTCATCGGTATTACTCTCAAATCCCAGCGATCTTGCCGCACTTGAGCGACGATTAACCGCAATCCGCGACTGTCTACAGTTAGAAATCGGAGTCCGAATTCCCAGGATAATGGTGCGGCTGAATGACCCCGCTATCGAAACCAGGGGTTATCGGGTGTTTCTCCATGAATCGCTGTGCGAACCCGGTTATATGCCAGTCGATAAATGCATCGTTCGCCATCCCCCGGAAAAATTGGGACTGCCGATTGCGGAAGTCGGATCGATGAAAGAGCCCGGTGGAGTCACATCATGTTCTGTTATAAGCATCGGTTGGGTCGACCGAATCCGACAGCTCGGCTTCCCCATTCTCGAAGATCTCGACATCATCGGCTGTCATATTGAAAACTTCATCCGCCGACATGTGGCGGACCTTCTGGGATTGCAGGAAACAAAATGGCTATGCGAGGATCTCGAAAGGTACTTTCCAGATTCCGTGCGAGAGGTGATCCCCAGATGCATCAACTACGCTCGTTTGACCGATGTTCTCAGACGCCTGCTTCGGGAAGGAGTATCGATCCGCAACATTAAGCTGATTCTGGAATCATTGTCCGAGTGGGCTCCCATCGAACCGGATAATCTAATTTTAACAGAAAAAGTTCGCTTGAATCTCAATCGGCAAATCACGGCAAGAGTGGTTGGTGAATGTCGATACTTAAGCGCATTCGTGATTGCTCCGACGATTGAAACGATGATTCAGGATTCCATTCGATTCAGCAACGCTGAACGCACGTTGGCAATTGAATCGGAGCATTTGGATCGCCTTTTAAAGGCTTTCTCACACGCGTTTCAACGGCATCGAACCATGGAAAGGATCGTTCTCCTCACGATGACATCCTCCATCAGACATGTACTCTGGAAACTTCTCGTCGCGGACTATCCTCAGATCGAGGTCGTCTCAATTGATGAGATATCGCCCGGAACGCGGATTGTTCCCGTCCGCAAGATACAGTTACAGGAGATGAATTAGACACCAGACGGCGACGATCAGAGATCCTGCTCCGGCGATCGCTGAAGCACCCATTAGCCATGGGATTAATCGAGTATTAAGCGTGGTGGCGCGCTCCGGTGAAGATAGTTTTACAACTGGTTCTCGATTGTTCTTTTCGCCTTCATCGTCACATGAATTGATTTTGATAGAATCAAGCAGAGGTAAATCGAGTTCACATGTCATCGGACCTATCTCGATGCGATCGCCATTCTGTAATTCCTGTGTTCCCCTGATCTGCTTCCCATTAACCAGGATCCCGTTTGATGATCCACAATCCATGATGAAGACATGATCATCCGTGGTGCGAAACACACTTGCGTGGCGTCGAGACACTGCAGGTGAGTCAATCACGTAGTCACATGACGCATGTCGGCCAAGGCTGTAATGCCGATCGGCACTTTCTAGCACGAGCGGTTGGGCAACACCGGAAGAACGTTGCGACATCAGGAGCTTCGGATACTGCGCGGGCAGAGCAAATCGTTCGATGATTTCATCCACGTCGATCGAGTTTTCAGAACCTCGGTCTGCCAGAGTCGTCTCGTGTCTTGTCTCCTGGGTTTCGCAGAAGTTTATGTCCAGGAGGAAATGTCCGATGCGGATGCGATCTCCCTGAACAATCATCGCGGAGGTTCCCGGAAGAATACGCTTCCCGTTCAATTCTGTTCCATTCCGGCTTGTCAGATCCTCTATGGAAAATTGATCATCATTTCGAATGATTCTGGCGTGAACGCCTGAGACCTCAAGCGATTCAAGACGAAGATTCACCGCTGGGTGACTACCGATTACGATATTTTCGATCACGGTTGGAAACTCCATGATCTGATTGATCTGGGGCGTCGATTCCTCCCCAGTTTGGGGTAAATCCGATCTTAAATCGCAGACACGTATCACCAGACGACTACAAAACGTCATATTGGGGTTTCCTCCGTTACCGAATTGTTGTCTTAATGATACAGCAACCAGGGAATCGGTGTCCACGATAGAACGGCGATCACCGCGGAGATGGCAAACAAGTACAAAAGAACAGGCGCACGCTGTGTGTCTCGGCACCAATCCCGGTACGCTCGTAACTTTTCGTTCAATGAGGTACGAATTGGAGGATTTTCCAATCCTTGATCCAGGAACTTCAAGATGAAGTGAATGCGCAAGTATGCGCTGAAAGCGCAGAATCCGGCGACGAGAAAGAGCCAGGCCAGACTCCAAACATAAACGATATATTTCATGGCGTCTCCGTACACAGCGACAAGATACAGTGATACAAAGGGGTGCTCCAGCGTCGATCTCGTAGCATCCGTGTATCTTGTTTAATAAGATGTTGAGCGTCTGAAGTAAGAAATTTCAATGTAAAGTCGATATCACCACGTAGTGTTTGAACAAATGGAAACAGATCGCACCAGAACTCATAATCGTCATCGATCAGGGTATCGTCGTTGATGCGCGTGGCGATCTCCTTCAGTTGCTCGATGAGTGGACTGGGATCAGAAGCAGTAAGTACCGTTTGGGTAAGCGTCTGGATCAGTGTCTTCCATTGCGAGGAAACGGACCATGGAGAATAAAAATACCCGAGTATCAGCTTTACTGCATCGAGGTTCTGATTGAAACATGCGTCAATTGCATTCGACCATGCTTCTTCCGGAGACTCCTGACCGCATGTCAGAAATGGCGTGGAAGCAAGCATCGCCAGTAGACTGGGATAAGACCATTGCGACATGTTCAGGAGATAGCCTGAGCTGTACGATCGAATGTTCGGATCTCGACCGGACAACGGACCGGTAAACAGCGCTGTTGCAGGGAGATAATCCACTGCATGAAAGTTATCCCAGATGCAAGGTTTCCGATTGAGAATCTCCGTGATCTCGATTAGACAAGCCTGATCGATGTTCCTCGAAATGATCGTTGATCCGGTCCATAATATATGGACTTCCGGCTCTAAAATTTCGCCGATCGTTTTGAGATAATCACGTGCGTTGGACTCTTTCCGGAGATGCCAGTCAGAGTAGAAAGTCGGACAGAAAAACCATGTACCATTTCGAGAGATCGAATTCTGCAAAGCGCTCATCAAAGTGGCATGA
>CAYYMM010000147.1:0-9056 GCA_964472395.1 uncultured bacterium
TCGGAGCGGCGTGGAAGGTCGCCCCAAATGTCGGCGTTCTTGCTGGATATTCGATCTACAACAACGCTTCTCTGGCCGATACGTTCACCCTGCAGATCGATATCGATTTTTAATCGATTCGACATTCATCGAGCTTCCGGTCGATTTTATCGATTCGGAAGCTTTTTTTATGCTATAATCAAAAATAGATCTGCCTTCTCCATTTGCAGAACAGGTGCGATATGCCCAATGAGCAATCAGTTTATCCTCGATCAGCACTCCTGAAACTCCTCTTTCTGATGCTGTATTCAATGCCCCTTTGCCGATTACATGCCGCGACGATTCGTGTGCCGGATAATCAGTTGACCATTCAGGCTGCCATTACAGCGGCCATTGACGGTGAGACGATTCTCCTTGTGGACGGTGTTTCTCGGGTGAGGGCAACCGCGAGTGACACTGTGACGCACATCTGGTTCTACGGCGCACTGCCCGATCCGATACACCGATCCGGATGAACCGCTGAATGTTGAGAAGAGAGCGGATCGACGCGACAGTCCCGGCGATCCATCGTCAACGATGGAAACTCCGAGACATCAACCGGAATGAGCGAGATCTTTAAGGAGGACAGGGATGAGAATACCATTTGCACATATCACTCTCCTTACGATGGTAATGGTGAGTGGAGTGAAAGCTGAGATTATTCATGTTCCCAGTGATCAGCCAACAATCCAAGGCGCGATCGATACTGCTGAGGACGGCGATACCATTCTGGTGGATGATGGTGTATACACCGGATACGGCAATCAGGATATCACCACCAATGGGAAAGCCATCTCCATCCAGTCTGAACACGGAGCGTATCTCTGCACCATCGACGCAGGCGGGACGCATGCGGTACCGCACCGGGCATTCATCTTTAACCATCAGGAGATGCGGAGTACTGAAATACGCGGTTTTATGATCCGAACGGGATGCGCTGAGTTTGGAGGTGCGATTGTCTGTGAAGGCAGCTCGCCGAGCATTGAGGATTGTATTTTTTTCAACAATTCCGGATGGGGACCGAATCCGTCAGGAGGGGCTATCGATTGCAGAAACGCATCACCGCTGATCGCACATTGTTCCTTTTACAGCAATGAAGTCTTTGGGAACAACAGTTATGGCGCAGCGATCGCCATCCTTTTCGGATCATCCCCCCTCGTATCGGAGTGTCTGTTTCAGAGTAACTTCGCGGAATACGTAGGGGGTGCGATCTATTGCCAGGATGCGGAAGCGATTGTATCCAGCTGTGTTTTCGATGGAAATGAGTGTTACGGAGGGGATTTCGGCGGATATGGGGCTGGCATCTGCATGTATTCCGGAGAGATATCCATCGATAACTGCCTGTTCTCCAATCACTGGGCTCCGAGTGGCGGTTCAGGAGCCTATTTCATATTTTCAACCGGGTCGATGATCAACTGCACGTTCACCGATAATCGATGTGGTTCGGTGGGCGGAGGTATATACGCCAAAGAATCGAGTGTGTTCATTCGCAACAGCATCGTATGGAGTAATCTGCCGGATGCCATATTCTGCGACGAAATCAGTCAGATACTCGTATCCTATTCAGATATCGAAAACGGATTTGAAGGGCAGGCAAACCTCCAGATCGATCCGATGTTCGTTTCAGGTGTGAACGGCAATTACTACCTGAGTCAGATCGCGTCCGGTCAGGAGCAGAGCAGTTTATGTGTGGATGCAGGTTCTGAGCAGGCATCTGAGGCTTGCTTTCCGGCTTCCGATGAGTATTTCTGCTTGAATCAATTATCGACGCGTTCGGATGGATCACCCGATCAGGGACGATCGGATCTGGGGTATCATTACAGGTGTCATTTTTCTGTTCCGACACCCACTCCGACTCCTTCAACACAGGTATACACACCCACTCCAACGGCAACACCCCTTATCAATCTTGGCGTACGAATCGACATGCCGCATTTCGTCAGACCGGGGGATCCCTTCGAGGTACTCGGTTTCACCGTGAACACACTCGAACCCATGTCCGATCTACCCATTTTCTTCGCCCTACGCTTCCTCGATGAATACTGGTTCTGGCCGAGCTGGTCGCACTCGGATCCGGATTATCGGATCGTGGATGTGCCGATCGGGGAGACTCGATACGAAATCGTTCAGCCATGCGTCTGGCCGGACACGGTGAATGATACCGTGACGCACATCTGGTTCTTCGGCGCACTGCTCGATCCCGAAATGACGCATATCATCGGGCAGCACGCCGAGGTGCAGTGGGGATTCGGTCCTGAACGATGACGGTCATCCGAGCAGCTTTTGCGCTCGCTCACGCAATGTCGTCTCGATCATTCCGCGAAACATCAACGCAGCCATTGGCAGATCGATCGTAATGTCGACATCGGACGGGGTCACGATCATTCCACCCGATATCGGCATCCCCATCGCAGAAAATCGGACCCGTCCGGAGTGTCCCTCCCAGGACTCTTCGATTTCACCGATCATTGCGGAATACTCGTTCTTGACCTCGCCAAACAGATTTTTCATCCGCTGGGTGGCATCATCCTGCGTCAATCGATGCGGAAGCCTGACATTCAATATCGACATTATCGACTCCTTCCCGGTTCACACGGTTCGTCACACTCAGTATCCCGCAACCGGCATCAAAATGCGAGATTCAAATTGGCCCCCGGACACACTGCGTGCCCCGTGTGATCATGACCTGAGTGATTGTCTGGCACCTTCTGGATGACTGTATGACTTGTCAAGAATCGCTTTTTGCCGTAAGTTCCGTCCGGATCGATCGTGTTGCATTCACCCGTGATGCAGGAAGAGAACCATGTGATACCGAACATCACGATAGAAACGGAATCGCGGTCCCGGATCGAGCGAGGCTTCTGGCTGGCAGTCGCCGCCTACTTGCTGTGGGGTCTCTTGCCGATCTATTGGAAACAACTGGATCACATCCCGGCGCTGGAACTGGTTTGCCATCGTATCGTCTGGTCGTTCTTTTTTCTCGCCCTCATCGTCACGTTGACGAATCAGTGGAAATCTCTGATCGGCAACACATTCAGCAAGCCCGCTCTGATATCATACTCCATCGCAGCCTGTCTCATCGGAATGAACTGGTTGACGTACGTCTGGGCCATTAACAGCGGATTTATTGTCGAGACAAGTCTGGGTTACTTCATCAATCCGCTTCTCAGTGTCGTTCTCGGTGTGCTGTTTCTTGGCGAGCGCCTGCGGAGGCTGCAACTTTACGCCGTTATTCTTGCCGGGTCCGGCGTCCTGTTCCTGACCATCGCTCACGGTTCTCCGCCCTGGATCGCCCTGTTTCTCGCATCATCATTCGCGGTGTACGGACTTGTAAAAAAGCGAGCCCCGATGAACTCGATTCAGGGATTGACAGTCGAAACCGCCATCCTGTTTCTTCCAGCACTCGGCTACCTGCTCTATCGAATGCGTTCGGGGTCGGATGCCTTTCTCGGAGGCAGTTTCACTCAGGACATCCTGCTGGTGTGCGCGGGGCCTGTGACCAGCATTCCTCTGCTGCTTTTCGCCGGTGCAGCCCGCCGGATCAGTCTGACCCTCGTCGGAATCATCCAGTATGTTTCTCCGACAATGACCTTTCTGATCGGCATAACACTCTACGATGAGCCTTTTTCACAGACCAAATTGATCGGATTCAGCGCCGTATGGGTAGCACTTATAGTTATCTCGTTCGATGGAATTCGAAACCAGATCCGATCGAATCACCACTGATTCATTCGTTTCACGTCAAGACTGCTGTCTCCGGAGAGGGAACAGGGCACTGATCATACCGTCAGCCGCGAATCTGAACGTCCAACCGTCAATACCCGAATCCGAACTCCCAGAACCCCATGTCTCCGATCAGTTCCATCCGCTGTTCATCGATCATGGCTCCGTAAAAGCGAAGTCCCTCGGACTCCACTTCGATCTGAGGCCAAACGAAAGCAGGCAAGATCACATGTTCGGTAATACCCGCAGGCACACTCGCAAGCATCTCGAAATCCCCTCCGGGGCAGTCATCCGGGTACAGACACCAGGATGGATGGAAGAAGTACCAGTCACCCAATTCCAGCATGATGAACAGCCGGACACCCGACAGGAGTTCGGAGGTGTTCGTGATCCATGCTGTCAATCCACACGGCGAGCCGGGTGCAAAATAATGCGAGGGCATCTCGAGCCGCACTCCGGTTTGCACTGGAGGAGAGGAGGGGGTCGGATCGATGGAAGCGGTCGGAGTAGCCGGAGGCGGATTGGTGGGGGTAGGTTCGGGAGGAATCGTTGGAGTTGATGGAGGCGCTGAGATGAAAACTCCGGGATCCGGTATCGGGATCTCCACTTCCACACCATCTGAGTTAGTATAGATGAGATGCGATTCGGGACATTCCATCAGAATCGACGTTCCAACCGGCGCATCGTCATCGATCCGGATCATGAAGGCGATCCAGGCCGTGTCGCCCAGTCCGACCTGATCGAACGACCAGGTGTAGACCGGAGGATCGCCTGCGGCGATTTCAGGTGCAATGTTCCAGGAATTCGGGACGATCGATGCATACAGGGATTCACCACCTCCGCACATGTCACTCGATCCTGCCCAGTTTTCGACAATCCGCACATTGCGACCTCCGACACATCCGGTAATCGAACGCGCAATCGATTGGTAGACCCAGATCAGGTCATCGGTCGACGGCAGCCAGTAGTATTGCCCGTGTTTTGCGTTCGTCGGTGTCGGAGTTCCGCCCAGGAATATCGGATCGAATGGATCGGCGATCTGTTGAAGCAGGACGGAATCGACCGCAGTGCCTAACCCGATCGTATGGATAGTGGTCGAATAGAACTGCGTATAGTCGCCCCATGGTTCACATAAAGAAGCCATCCGGGCCATTTCGATGCAGTGCGAGTAAGAATTCGACCAGGACGGAGTCATGTCCGGAGCGGGTGTCCAATACCCATTTGGCCGACCGTTGGTGATCAACACCATGTGTCGCTCGCCGATCACATCGGGCGTCGGCGAGGGGCCGACATGAGGAGGCATGGCATCCAGTATTCCGAGTGCATACTGCATGCCGCAACCCATAGCCGTTGAACCTTCGCCAGATATCTGCTGCGCGAGATGGTCAGACCACCAGAATTGCCTGGTTTCATACCATGTCGGATCCGGCATACCGACTTGAACGGGAGTCGGCGTTGTCACGGCGAACAGTCCGGGAACGCCGTCCGGCATATCGGGATCGCTGAAGAATACAAGACCACCGCAGTCGCGAAACCCATCGATGGGAGGAAACTGAAAAAGAAACTCATAGAACTTCCAGACGCACCATACAACCTTTCCCATTGGAAGCCACGCATCGTCGGTATAAGGAGGGAAGGGAGGACCGTATGGCGGGTCGAGATCGGGATTCCATCCACATTGAGAACCGGCCATCGACTGCGACTTGTCTACGACATTCACAGCATCGATGGGGAGACGGTTCAAGGGATCGCCCATACCGGTCACGGTGATCACTACCTGAACCTGCGATCCGGGATACACGATGTCATCATTCGGAGCGTATTTCTCGACAGCGAGGTACGGTGCGGTCTGCGAATGGACCGCCGGCGCGATCGCCAGCAAGGTCATACAGAGGATCACCGCATGTGCATTCACCTGAAAAACAGATTGCATGTTACACCTCCGCCGTTCAATGTCATGGCGCTGGAACTCTGCTGAAATTTTACGGATTGAACCGTTAATTGTCAAAATTGCGGAGTCGTCAGATTTCGTGATCGTCACCACAGCAACAGGTCAAACCGGCCGCTTTTTCAAATGACTCTTTCCCCTCGCTTACGGAGAAATAAATCAGTCCGATCGCTCCGAGGCTATCTATAAAACCAATACCGGTAAATTGATAAACAAGGCTGGAGACCAGCAGTACGACTGACATGTAGATGCAGACCATCGTACAATTTGAATCGGCCAAAATTGGAGAAGACTGAAGAGCGTGTCCTGTTCGGCGCTTGCCAATGACCAACGCCCACATGACGGCAATCGAGATCACAGAAATGATCAGACCGGGAACGGTTGTTGCTGGCTTATGTGCAGTGAATAGATTGTAGATGGCTGTCGCGGCAAGTCCCGTCGCCAGCAGATAGAAGGACAACCCGGTAATTCGTAACGCGGTTCGCTCGACTTTACTTCGAGGCGCATTTGGATTATTGCGGATTCGATGAACCATGGACAGAATACCGATGCCGGATAAAACTTCGATGAATGAATCAGCTCCGAAGCCGAAAAGAGTCAATGCCTCGTCCTCGATACCGAAATAAACAGATACAAGCCCCTCAATCAGGTTATAAAAGATGGTGAAATATGCCAACCAAAGAGCGCATTGCCAGTATTTGTCTTTTGAATCAGCAATCATGGGTTGGAATACTCCTTCGTTTCGAATAGATGCTTCTGTTGGCTCATTAATCTCGGATTGATCTCTGTTGAGTGTCTCAATCAAGACCCGCCATGTTCGAACCTACCCACTAGTATTACAATTGTCTGTAAAAATTTAAAGAATCCATGGGTAGCGCTGGGCTCCGAGACGGCGGTTTCTAGAGAGTTGATTTTGTATACGAAAGAATCGGGAGCAACGCTTATTTAAGGAGACAGGCTGGAAACGGATTCAAGCACATCCGTTGAACGTCAGAGAGGTCACCAGAGAAATGAAGCATTTGTGTCACCCATTCGGCGTTGGTATAAGGGATGGAAATCGGCCTAAGGTGAGCAACCCGACGCAACCGGCGATTTGCATGATCGCCTAATAGCAGAGGTCAAAAATGCCATAAAACTGAATACCATAAAGACATTAACCTTTTAAAATCAATGCGTTCTCTGGGTGCGAAAGTTGAGGAACGAGTTATATTCTGTCGGGCAGAATGATGATCAACATTTGCAAAGACTGAATGGACAAGGTATATTTTTTGGTTAAGAGCTTGCGTTTTCATATTTGCGTGGAAGATCCCACATGAAAAGTTGAGGGGTTAGGTTTTAAGGGTCCGTCGCCTGGCTTCCCAGAATTGTTATCATAGACATCGAGATGGAGGTCCGTGATGTTAATAAGAGTATCGTTCGGTTTGATTATGTCTCTCATTCTTGCTTGTGTTGGATCGGCTCAGAATCGACATCCGATTATGAAACCGGATCACGAAACGATGGTGGGATGGTTTGAGAGATTCGAAAAAATGCCGGAAGCGCCTTCGGATTTCTCTTTGAAATCCAAAACCTCGCTGACGTTGTTGCCACATGTAAGTTATAATGCCGTGCAACGTAATCAAGGTTCATGCGGCAACTGCTGGCAATGGGCCAATATGGGTGTTTGCGAAATAGCACTCGATGTCGACCATTCCATCTTCGTTCGTTTATCCATACAACACATCAATTCCTGTCAGGCGGCCGTGACAGGAAATGCGTGTTGCACTGGTGGATGGTCTCAGGATTTTGCTGATTTCTTTGATGATTCATCCATCTCGTATATGCTGCCATGGTCGAATACTGGGGCTGGATGGCAGGATGGCGATGCATCTTGCGATACGACGTGCGCTTCCATCGCAACAACGCCGCGTTACTCGCTGTCATCCATGACAGCACAGTCCATTACGACGTATGGAGTCGGGCAGACAAACGCGATCAACAACATTAAAAACATATTGAATCAGAATCGGGGAGTCTGTTTTTCATTTTTCCTAGCGAATGATTCCGATTGGAACACATTTTTTGATTTCTGGTATAACGACGCTTCAACGCTCGCGATCAATCTCGACTACGGGTGCGGTCATACATGGGTGTCAGGGGAAGGTGGCGGTCATGAAGTTCTCTGCGTCGGATATAATGACGACAGCCCGACCAACCGATACTGGATTATGCTAAACAGTTGGGGAACGACCGCTTCACGACCGGACGGAACGTTTCGAGTGGACATGGATATGAACTATGACTGCATTTTCGTGGACGGAAGCAACTACGGCAGTTATTACTGGGAAACCGTCGATCCCAATTTCAGCCTGGCCGCTACTCAGACCCCAACTCGAACTCCGACCCGGACTCCCACAATGAATACGCCAACCCGCACGCCAACCCGCACGCCAACCCGCACGCCAACCCGCACGCCAACCCGAACGCCCACACCCACGCCCACACCCACGCCCACACCCACGCCCTTTGTCGTAACACCGACTCCGACACCCAGCGGGCCCTCCATACCGGCCCAGTCAGCACCAGGCATTTTCTTATTATTGACTCTCTTTGGAGTATTTTTCGCGACCCGCAAACCTTCGAGATAGTTCGTAGCGATCTAGTAAAATTGAATTTTCCGGGTTTTCAGCCGTTGCCTGACTTGTGCCACCAACCAGATCTTGAGACCATGGAAATGAGAGAAAGGGGTAACACTTCCGCGCGTGGGTTAGCCACGAAGAAGGAAGGGAGTGTTACGTATGGGAAAGAAGCAGAAGCGGAGTAGTCAGCCGAAGGCTGGTCGCCCCCCGAGGGGGGCGAAGTCACAGCACCCGGGATGTTACCCGGCGGAAATCAGGCTCAAGGCGGTGAAGCTGTTTTTGGAGGAGGGGCATCGTGCGTCTCTGATTGGGGAGGAGCTTGGGATATCCTCGGAAAGCGTGAAGGAGTGGGTGAGGAGGTATCGTGCCGAGGGGGAAGCCGGTCTTCTTCCCCGGTATCGGAACCGGGGCCGGCCGCAGGTGCCTGTCCAGGTAAAGGACAAAGCGGTGGCGGTCACGGATCCGCTCCGGGAGACCGCCGTCCGAGAAGGCCGGTCCCAAGCCGGTCAAACCGCTGGACCTGATCGATCTGAATCGCCGGATTCGAAGCCTGGATCATGGGATCCGGCGGACTGCCGGGACAGGGGTATTGTATCGCTCGGTTTCGGATCAGATATCCCGGCGGGATTTCCAGGATATGGTCCATGAGATTCGGAAGGAAGAAGCCGGGCTGCGCAAACTGGCTGTGTGCCGGATTGACTGGCAGATGCCGGGAATGGCATGGGCCATGGACGATCTGGAGTATCTGG
>CAYYMM010000148.1:0-8985 GCA_964472395.1 uncultured bacterium
GACGCAGGCTCGGACTCGCCGCTTATCATCCTTGTCGAATCCGTCCAGCCCGGGAACCTTCAGTCCACCTGTGACCTTCGGTAAGTACACGCCCTGATCAATGCGGTAGAAGGGGATTCGCTCGTCGCGGTCAACCGGGTTGTAGTCCTCGGCAATCAAAAACGGATTCTCCGCAATCGCCTCTGCGTTAGATACGATTCCTGCGGTCAGTCGGTCACCGTCACACGCCAGCCCGTTTCCGGCAATCAGCCGCACCTGATCAGTCGAAAGCTCAAACAGACACAACCGGTCGAAAAGGAGCCGCTTCACACTTCCCGGTAGCACCTTCAGCATGTTGCCAACAGTCTCGTAACTCTTGCGCGCTTCAGGTGTCTCTGCTTTCGAGGGTTCTTCAATCCTCTCGAGTACATGCGACCGCACATCCTTCACACCCTTGTCGACAATATACTGGTATACGTACAATATCCCATTCTTGAAACTCAGCGCTTCCAGAACAGCGCTCATCCCTGGAAACGTGCCGCGATCCTTCAGCACTCGTCCGAGTGCGGTGTTGATCCAGCCGATTTGCCGCTCCCAATCCCACTCCACGACTGCTGCGTCGCGCCCGTGTTCCAGAGAAGCCAGCAGTTCCCGGAGCAGCATAGCCGCCTCGTCATCCGTGAACGCACGGCATACATACTTGAAGTGTTGGGACATCTCGTCAGGAATCTCGATAAGTACACCCGAGGGATCGAGCCCGGCCTTCAGGTATAACTCGTAAGGAATTCGTGCGCCGCGCCCCTCGCCGTAGCCATTCGTTACAAACCGGTTCCACACCATACGCCCGTAGATCCGATACTTCTCCGGGTCCATCTGCTCCCAAGAGAGCTGAGGCGAGATGGCATCGATCTCCGCCGCACCCACCAGCACATATTTCCGCCTTTCAGAGTTGATGGGATTGTCGTAGTTCAGGTAGTAGAATGCCAGCGACTTACCGGGCTTGAACTGGCCGAACATCTCCTTGATGTTGGTGACAGCCTCCTCGGGGTCGAACCGTTCGATGAATTCATCAGGTGTGTCCTCCGGAGCATCTTCCGCTCGCCGGAAGACCTTGTCGTAAGGCCAAGTTCCTGAACAGTAACAATGGATCTTCTCGGGAATCGGCGTAATCCGCACCATGTCAGTGTTGAGGAAGTCCTTTGGTTCGTTAAGGAAGTCCAGTGGCTTCCGACCGCCGAAGGTCTGGATGGTTCGTAAACAAGGCGGCTGATAAACATCTGAACCCAACTTCTCTACTGGCTGGCTCTTGATTGCGTCTTCCTCGTCATCCTTCTTTCTGTCGCGGATGCCGTGTGCCTTCAGTCCGTACTCCCCGGAGCAGTACACATTTGCTACCGGGTTGTCGCACACATGCCCGTCCCATCCGCGGTCATGCCATGGCAATCTCAACGAAAGGTGTTTTCCCAAAATCAACTCCTTTTTGTTGTTAGAACATGTATACAACTATGCCGTTGATTGATGAGATCTTCACGTGATTTTTTCTCGTCGTAAGATATTAGAACATTGCGATGTAGTGGTCTCATGCACTGCAATCTATCACGAAGTGGTTCTGAATTCGATAAATATCGTAAAAAAACTGGACAAAAAGATTCTTCGATATGTCGATGAAACCAACGCCAAGACAGCGAAAATGATGAGCGACGAACTCTGAGGGAGAATATCCGCGCATTGTTTCGGATGCCGGTAACGTGGATTCTAAGGAAGGATTGTTAATTTCCTGACAAGTATGAAAAGATGACCAAGAGTGTCCTGGAACAGACAGAGCTATTGTCGGAGTTGTAGATTTCCAGCCCCTCATAATGCAATATCTGTTGGGTATAGATCGAATCTCTGAAAAGCACACCAGAAAACGTGTTCAGGATGGTCACTGAGAACAGCCGGACCTTGAAGTTTGAGAGCCAGGTGTTCGAGGAGGCGTTGGTTTACTGCCTATCTTCACAAGTTATCTCAAGAAAGTGCATTATAGATAATTTCAGATCATCAAATCGTTTTTGCCGATTGTCAAAGTATGTCTTTGATAAGGATTTCCGACCTGTCAACTTTCGGATTTGTTCAACAATCAGGGGCGAGAATGTAAATGGTGGACCAAGAGCGACTGCATCCTCAGCAGTTTCGATAACTTTTCGGGTAATCGGATTGTTCACTTGAAGATTAAGTACTTGACGCAAAGTAACAATACAACTTTTCCTTTCGCCAAGGTGATTCTGGCAAAATGCCAATCCGATATAAGCAGCAATTAGTCTCTCGCCGTTTTCTATTGTTATGGCCTTTGTGAAAAATCGGCTGGCATCACGTAACAAGTGAACCTTCTCAGATTCACTTGTTTCGATCTGCTTGAGTGTCAGCAAGCCAGCATTGAGCTCTGCTTTTCCGATCTTATCAATTTTTACATCTAGAGACTCGATGATTCCCAGATATCCTGCCAATTCCTTCACGAAGCTTACGCCAGCAAATATAATACCGATATCCACCATTGATTAATCCTTCTTCCTTGGCTTCCATTGAATCAATTTCCTGATTTCTTCTATTTCAGCAAGAACTTCAGATCTCTTTTGCTCGATGGATGCTCTGGCTTGTCTTACATTTTCGTCTCGTGACAGACGGGGATTCAGATCTTTTCTCCGATCCCATCGACCCTTCAGGTTGAAGTTGCAGGTCCGACATGCAACCGCCATGTTTTCAAATTCATTTTTTCCTCCGCGTGATAAGGGGATGATGTGATCGTTCTGCCATGACTTGTAGCTTTCGACATCGGCCAGTAGATCACGACCGCAATACTCACACCTGAATCCAGCTCTGATTCCCAGCTTTGCAGAACCTTCACTCCAGCCCATCGAGATTAATTTCCGAATTACAGCATTTTCATCCATATATCTATCCTCCTCTTTCAGATTAGGTTCGATAAAACAATGTGTTATCCAACTTCAACGAATTGCTTGAACTTCCACTCCAGCGCTTCCTGATTCGGCCAGTTTGGTTTCGACGCCGGCAGTATCAGCCTCCATCCCAGCATCTTCTGCGATCGACATCGTAACATCGGTCAGTCATGCTCATCAAGGATGTCCTTGCGGATGTGGACAGTGAAATCCGTCGCGATACCGATGAACATGCTGCCGAACGCAGTGTGGTGAAGTTTGCAGAGCGAGATTCAACTGGTTTCGTCGGTGAATTGCCTCTATAATCTGATCATTCTAGGAGGATCAGAGATGGTGGAGATAAACAGCGACGAGCTACCCCGTGTGGGGATCACCAAGGAGATGATAGAGTTCGCCCGTGGACTGGCTGCAGTGCTTCAAGTTAAGCGCACTAGGGTTTCCCCCTCAGACACGCTAGGAGGTGCAGTGGGGGAACTGGCGTTCGCTGAATGGTGGTACGGGGACTGGCGTAAAAACGAGCTGGGCGAAAACAAAGGACTGCCTGACTACGAAGAAACAATCGAGGTAAAAACCTCGATCTTCCCCCTTCGACAGAACCTGCATCTGCCAATCCGGGAGGACTACGCAGCAGCTCGGTGCCCATCATTTTACGTGTTCATCTGCATTGACGTTCCGAGCAGGAGGGAGAAGCAGATTACTCCGGGGCTTGAGGCGGTTCTTGTAGGATGGACGACCGGCGAACGCGCCCACCAAGGACGACTTGCCAACATGGGATGGGTGGATTCATTCAGGTGCTTTCTCACACCCGTCTCTGAGTTGCGACCTATGAGCGATCTTCGAGCGATGGTGAACGACAAGATCGGCTAAGCCGATCGGATTGCATTAATCTTTCCTGAACACCACGATTCTGTTTGTGTTGGTCCCCTTTTTGAGGTTCTTGACTCCCCAGCAGTTCGAGGTCTTGGTGAAGACCTGGTCGTTGATGAGAATCATAATCGGCGTGAGATTGGCTTCGCGACCTGCTGGAACTACAAGAGTCTCAAGAAGGAGCTTGCCACCACGCACCTCGCCGACTTCGAAGGCGATGTATCCTCCGGGCACTAGCAATCTGTGGAGTTCTGTGAAGACCATAATCATACGATTCCGCCATTCCTCTGGATCGGAGAGCTGCCAAATGTCTACGGTAGCGGCATCGATCCCATTGAACCAGCAACGAAGCCAATTGTCCGATTGGTAGTCGACGACATCGAGGAACGGAGGTGATGTCACCACCAGATCAACGGACGCACTCTTCATGTGCGAAGTGCTGTCTGAGGAACCAGTAACTAGCTGCGATCGTTCTTCAGCGCGCCTCAGATTGGATCGATCTTCCCTGGTCAAGTTGCGAAGTAAGGACTTGCTCTTACATATGATTACCTCACGAAGATCACGAATTGGAGGCGTTTGGGATCTTTTCTCGTTGATCTTTCGCTGGGATTCAACGGAAACCGTTTGATTCGGTGGGAGCGTGTAGACAGATAGGAAGCCTTGGGAGTGTCCAGTGAGGCGATTCGTGGCAACCATCCGAATCCACATATCGACATAGTCAAGCTCATTGACGGACTCTTTTGCCATTATATATGAGCGCAGACTCGAGATTTCACGCAGTGTGGTTGGGTGAAAGAATACGTGTAGATCGTCCCAGATGTCAGTCTCGCTGCTCAGGTCAATCTGTGCTAGTCGGTCCCGTATCTCAGTGAGTGTTGGGGGGTGGAGTCTTGGAGCAATCAAGATTCGACTCAGAGGATTCACATCGGCGCCGAATGGGATCCTGCCTCGCAATGCTGCCTCAATTAGAGTTGTTCCTCTACCCATGAATGGATCGTAAACCACGCTCTGAGATACAGAGAGTCGGTCGATGAAGAACCTGGGAAGTTGAGGTTTAAAGCATGCTCGATATGAGATTTCATGAAGTGAGTGAGCAACCCGTTGCTTTGAGGTCCAATACTCGTTCACGTATAAGTCAAGATCAAGACTTGTATCGGGGAAAGGGACAATCAATGTTGGCTTCCCAAACTCTTGAAAGGCTTTAACCTCTTGTTTGAGTTGAGTCGGCGTGAGGATCGCGACTTTTCTCGGGAGAGCGGGAAATAGACTAAGCTGTCTCATTGGGCTTCATCTCCTCTAAGAGTGATAGCGCCTTCGTTCTGGAGATCTTGGAGTTCTTCCCGAGCAGTCCTCTTTCCCACCAGAGCTTTACTAAATCCGATCGCACTATCCAGAACGGCACAGATGGGAATCTCTCGATGTCCGAGACGATGTAGCCCTCTATCTCATCCAGCTTCTCCAGAAAACCCTGTTCCTCGAAGCTTCGACCTGATCCAACCATATAGCTTGGACTGAAGTAAATCCCACTCTTGGAGATACTGCGGACCTCCCATCTGCCGCCATCGGGATCCAGAACATCATATCCAGCGCCCTCGCTGACAGCCAGAGATCCATGGAGGACTTCGTGTGCTATCCGACGCTCGAGTATGAACGAAACCCGTCTTCCGTCAGTGAAGTAGAGCCGGACGTCTTCCGGCGAAATCTTGAGCGCTATGGAAATCTCGTTTATGTCCCAATCGAATTTACCATACGGCATTGCCATCCTGTTTAGCACCTGTCCTCTCTTACGTTCAGGCTTCAGCCCGACCGATCAGGCTCGACCCATCGGAGCCCATGGAATCACAAGATCAAAAGCACACAGAAGAGAAAAACCGTCGGCTTCACTCTTGATTGAGGATGGAGCAATAGTGGTCCTCAGGCTCTGTGGGTGTGAAGATTTCTGTATCTCACCCCACCAAAATTACTCTATTGTTTTCTTGTTGTCTTCTCAACAAATATCCCAAACGCCTTCATTTCACTCCACTATCATCAAGCCTTGACTGCAAAACAACACCAATCTCATGATATCGACAAAACTGAGGTACTCGATTTTTCTATTTCGATCCGCAGGGATTATCCTGGGAATGTGAACGCGTATCAAGTATCAACCAAATTCTGGAGAGATTGTATTATTCCGGTCCGATATGTCTGTAGTTTACCATGAAGTCAAAAACGAGACCTCCTGGACATTTAGCAGTACACTGTGTTTGATGACAAAGGGTGCGATTACCCCCAACCTATGACCTATGATTTGGATCCCAATGATGGAGATTATCTCAGTCAAGGTGCCAGGCGGCTGCTAGGAAGTTTCGCGTGGCGTCCTTGGTGTGACGGCAGTGTGACGGCAACAAAAACACCACTCCCCCGATTCGTCGTAAACCCTTGATTTTATTGAAAGCCAACGAGGGGACTTGAACCCCTGACCTGCTGATTACGAATCAGCTGCTCTACCGACTGAGCTACGTTGGCACCCGCTGCCAAAACAGCAGCCCATATTCATACCCATTTGACCCCTCACAGTCAAGCCCTATTTTTCCACCCCTCACTCGATCCATCGCACCGCTAACTCGTCCCATTCACCCCATACTGCCGTCCCTTCCTCCGTTAACACCACTCCGAAAATCCGACACTCTCCCGCACCCACTCCCTCCGGCCACCGTAAATCCTCGATCACCGGCACAACGGTCTCCCCCAGCCCAAACTCCGGATACCCATCCACATACGAATCATACTCAGCGGTAAACGACGGCCCCCAATAATACTGCCCGGCATACTCCAGCACGACATGCAACGGATACCCGGCCACCCCGACTCCCTGCGCATTGCAGACCACTGCACCGAGATTCCATCGGATGCCCGGCACCAGCACCTCGACATCACTCACCAGACGCACTCCGGATGCATCACACCCCGCAGCAGTCGGAGACGGCACCGGAGTCGGCTCGGGCGGATCGGTCGGCGAAGGCGTCGGCGTCGCCATTTGAGCCGATTGAGTCAACATGTCAATGTCCAGATCCGATGTCGATCGATGATGCCGCATGCTGGCATGTGAGAAAAACACATCGGGACACCAGCCGGTTTCCACCTCACATTCCTCAACTCCCGCGAGAAACACCACCGGATTGTTCGCACAGATCGTGAACAACTGATTATCCTGCATGAACAATACCCCGTTCACACCCGTTCCCAACTCCTCCGTGCCATACGCCGCCCACTGCTGCTCCAGGTCATAAACATCCAGATGATTCCGAACCCATATCCCCAGATCCTGCTCCCAGCCCATCCCGGGCGGGATCCCCTCCCGCATCGATTCCAAGTAGGGATCAAAACAGAACTCAATCCGAAACCCACCCGCAATGTACCCGTTCCCCCAGAAACAATTCTCAAGTTCACAGTCAATCCAGTAATAAACGGGATTCAACGTCAACTCGTCCAGCCACCATTCCGCGCTGATAATCCCACCTCCATAACATTCCAGATCCTCACTGATCGTCTCACATGTACAATCCGCGAAACCACCACCTTGTCGCATGCGGAACCGCTGCACCCGGATCGTTTCTCCGCTGATTGGATGATTCTTTGCCTCGATCCCCTGGTACGTCCAATACCCGCCTCCATTCAGATTGACGATGATATCCACCGGAGACAACGAGCCCCAAACGTCAAACGTCCCCCGAACAAACGTGTGAACATCCACTTCGGATTCAAACCGGTCCCCAATCGCCCAGGCCAGTGCCCGCCCCCCCTCAATCCAGACACTCAGAACGATCAAACCGATCAGCAAATCTCGTTTGATCCGCATATCCATCTCCTTTCACCGTCAATTCTAATCTGGACGATTTCAACGGATTTGTCAAATACCCCCCATCCGCTCTACACTGTTTTCAACCGGATCCTCCAACCCGATCCAAACGAGGTTTCCATGAACGATCTGCTCATCCATGACTGCACGCTGCTCGATACCTCCTCCAGTCGTGTCACGATGATTCCTCACCAGGATATCGTCATCAACGCACAACGAATCACCCGCATCACGGACTCCACACCGCTGATGCCGAACGGGACAACCGAAACGATCGATGCCCGCGGCACACTCGCGATGCCAGGACTCATCAACACCCACGCCCATGTCCCCATGGTCATTTTCCGGGGTCTCGCGGAAGACGTCGATCTCGACACATGGTTCAACGACTACATGTGGCCTCTCGAACAGAACCTCCAGCCGGACGACGTCTATTGGGGCATGCTCCTGGGACTGGTCGAAATGATCGAAGCAGGAGTCACTACGGTCGCCGATCACTACTTTTTTATGGATCGCGCCGCACAGGCCGTCGAGGAAACCGGGGTTCGGGCGGCATTGGGCTGGGCGGTTTTCGGAAGTCAGGGTGAGGAGGGGCTGAACCGCTCCGCAGAGTTCGTCGCAGAATTCCAGGGCGCGGCAAAGGGCCGGATCACGACATGGATGGCTCCCCACGCTCCCTATACGTGTCCGCCCGCGTTCCTTTCAGCCTGCGCGCGAACCGCCTCGCAACTGAAGACCGGAATCCATATCCATGCGTCCGAAACCCGCGCGCAAACCGATGCCAGCCTCAGGAAATCCGGGAAAACCCCGATCGAGATTCTCCGCGATACCGGCATCCTCGATCGCCAAACCATCATCGCCCACGCCTGCGGGATCACGGAATCCGATATCGATATCCTCAAAAATCACCCCTGCGGGATCGCACACGCCCCGAAAACCTATCTGAAACTTGCCATGGGAATCGCTCCGGTCACGCGTCTCATCGCGGAAGGCATTCCCGTGGGCCTCGCGACGGCCGGCGCTGTCAGCAACAATTCACTCGATATCTGGGAAAGCATGCGACTGACGGCCCTGTGCCAGAAGCATGAATCCCATCGACCGGAATCCATGTCGCTCGCCGAAACGCTGCATCTCGCGCTGAACGGAAGCGCACGAACTCTGGCAATGGCGGATTGCATCGGCCGACTCGAACCGGGCTATCACGCGGACATCATCCTGATCGACATGAATGGTACGCATATGCAACCAATTCATAATATTGCAGCCAATCTGGTCTACTCGGCGCGCGCCTCCGATGTCAAGACGGTGATCATCGACGGACGCGTGGCCGACATCGCAAAGACAGGCTTCCTGCCTGGGACG
>CAYYMM010000149.1:0-8823 GCA_964472395.1 uncultured bacterium
GATTTCTCCAGCTCCCAGGTCGATCCTCCCGAGTCCCCCTGCACGCCGCGGGTCGAGGCTCTGGCAGACCTGATCACACTCGATGACATCCTCCAGGATCTCGATCTCCGGATAGGGGCCGGACGGATCGCGATCGATATCGAATGTGCACGACTCAACCGCGAAGCAGGCTTCATCCATCACTATCTCGGAGACCTTCCGGGACGACTCCAGCTCATGCGGCGCTCAATCGGGATATATGAGCACGTCATCGAGAAGGATGATGCGCCTGCGTTGCTTCGCGAACTGATCCAGACGATGAACAATCTGGGGGTCAGCTACGCTCAGTTGTCCCGTTTTCAGGAAGCGATCGATACCTACCGGTCAGCGCTGGACCGGATCGATCGAACCGAATCACTCCAGGCGGATCGCGATGAACTGATCTGCCGGATCCTCCCTAATCTCGCCAACGCTCTCAGACAGACCGGGCGGCTGGAGGAGGCGTGCAGGATTCTGGATAAGGCGGTTCAATGCGGAGCGCGGACGATTGGATCCGAGGCTGCCCTCGCATATGTGCTCACGTCGAAGGCACAGATTCTCGATAAACTGGGCCGTTATCATGAGGCGATCGATACCTTCGACCGGGCGATCGAACTGTATGAACAACTGGATGCCGAGCGGGATGCGCGAATGGCAGCATTACTATCACAGGCGTTTAGTGATAAAGCGATCGTGTTGGATACGGTCCGGAACTACGAGGCCGCATTGAAGATGTATGGTGAGGCGATCAGAATCATGGAATTGCTCGTTCGTACGCAACTCGCGGCAGACCGTGCCCCGCATCTCGCCCGGATGTACGTGAACGAAGGTCTCGCATACCTGAATCTTGAACAATATACTTGCGCAATCCATTCACTGGACCGAGGCGTGGCTGTTTTCGGACAGCTCGTTCTCGAACAGGGCCGGACGGATCTTCTGGATGATTATGCACTGGCCCTGATCAATCAATCGCATCCCCGGATCGAGCTCGGGAATCTGGACGACGCTTCGGCCTGTTTAACAACAGCTGCCGATTACTGTGATCGGATCGTGAAGACTGCACCTCAGATACCGGTCGATATCTACCGCGGGATGATCCAGCATCTTCGGGCACGAGTCGCGCGGAAGCAGGGAAACGAACTCGAAGCATCACGATGTGCGCGTGAGTCTTCGGAACAACTGGAAATGGCGCTAAAAAGGTCGGCGCGAAGCGATATCAGGCTTCTGCTCCAAGAAGTTGCTTCAGAGTTTCGGATCGAACCCTGATCTGCTCACGGGTCTGCTCGACGGCCTGCGCCAACTGTCCGGACAAAGATGCATATCGGTCCGCCATCTGATCGCTCATCTCAATAATCTGTTCGCGAGCTTCGGCATATTTCTTCACCATGAACTCGCGAGCATGAAGCAGTTCTTCCTGCAGATGCAGGCTGCGGGCGTTCATCTGTTCCTGGATCCGTACGATTTCCGCCCGGTCAACCTCGCATTGCGCCAAAAACCGGTCGTACATCTCGAAGACCTGTTCACTCAACTGACCGCGTGTGGTGTCAAAATCGGCTTTGCATTGCCGGAACTGCTGCTGAATCGACTCCGTTCGTTCATGCATCCGCTCATTGATCACGGTGAGCTGTTCGGATGCGCGGTCGCGGATCGCGAGCATCCGGGTGCGTGCTTCCTCGACGCGTTCACGATAGCTCGCGACGACCTTCTGATAATCGTAAACCGGCAGGTTCAGACGAATCGACTTGAATCGAGCGGATGCTTCGTTCCGCCGGTCCAGTTCGAGTGCGGCGGCGTTCTTCTGGTAAATGACGGGGGGTTCGTACGTCCAGCCGCTTTTTAATCGCTTGTCCTCGCGGCGGATGGTAAAACTGAGAAATCGTCCGATGATGGGTGCAGCGATCCGCGAAAGAATCCCGAATTCCGAATAGAGATCATCCAGAATCTCCTGGGATTTTGCGCGCAGATGGTCATCCTTCCGATAGTAATGCTTCATGGCCCAGACGGCAGCGGCGTGGATGGTGCTGAAGCCGGAGATCTCGGCTCGGAAACGTCGCGCGACCCGCGGATCGGGATGATTCTTGTAGCGGCGCCAGCCTTTCAATGTCGTTCGGATGATGCGTCCGAGACTCGGTCCGTTGACATCGAGATCGCGGTGAAAGGCGTTCAGCAGGAACTCTTTTTCCTGTCCATTCCGGATGTGTTTGTGCCGATAGTTGAATCGCTCCTGGCCATGCACATCCGCCGGTGGGCATTCGGCTTCGGGCAGGAGCGAATTGTTGTCGAGATGTTCCTTGTAAAGAGGTGTTCCCGGCATGGGCGTATACAGCATGAACTGATGGAAATCGGTATCGTGCGACACGGCATAGTCGATGGCCGCATCAATGTTGTCGGGGGTGTGCTCTTCCATTCCAATGATGGTTGATCCGAGCACCCGGATACCATGTTCTCTGAACTCGTTCACCAGTGCGACGGTATCGACACCGTTCAGTTTGTCGTATTTGCTGTTTTTCCCCTCAAGGCCCAGCCAGACCCATGAAATGCCGAGTCTGACGAGTTGATCTATCGAGTAGGAGTGCAAAACGCGCGCGGAACTGAAGATATAGAACGACCAACTTTTTTGATTCTGTTCCATGAGTTCCAGGAGCCGCAATGCGCGTTTCTTGTACAGGAGAAAGTTCTCGTCGAGCACGAAGAAGGAGTCGACTCCCAGCTTCTTTTCAAGATGTGTCAGGATCGAAAAAAGCTCCTCTCCTGTTTCGTGAAAGTTGATGCAGTTCCCTTTCCCGCCGAACAGGGTGGATGTCGAGCAGAAATTGCAGCCGACCGGGCAGCCGACCGATGGGATCAAAATGCCCGCTGTCTTCTTATCCGATACCGGAATCCCCATAATCCGTGTTCCGAATCCGGAAACGGCTGCAGGATGCAGGATCGGCGCGTTGACGTCCTGGCCGAGATACTCACGGAACCATCGGATCCCGTCTCCCTTGCAGATGTGATCCGCATCGATCAGGGTCTCGATCCCTGGCTTGTTCGTAATGTGACCTCCGACGACAATCGTGGCCTGCGGCTGTAATTCCCGGATCTCCTCGCACATCTTCTGAACTTTTCCGATATTCGGGATGATCGCGCTGATGCCGATGATATCATAGGATTGTGAGGAAATTTCGTCGATGAAGCGGTCTAAGGTCGGGAAGTCGAGAATCGTGACGGGAGCGTCAATATTGGCTTCAATCATGAGCAGGCCGAACGTGCGGTGGAACATTCTCAGAGAGAACGGGCCCTGAACACGCGTGACTTGATTGTGGTAGAGTTCCATCGGATTGACGGCGCGACTTCCGTATTCATCGTCGCGGGCAAACGGGCCGAAGACGCCTGTGAGCAGGATCCGGGGATGATTGTTCGAGTGTGAACCGGTTGAATGCTGAGCCATGACACCTCGATGTGTTCGTTGCAGGCATCACAGCTGAACGAACGAAAGGGACGTGTGCGGGCGGAGCTGTCGACTGTCGACAAGCGCCGCAGGCTACAACTATATCTGAACAGAATCCGAAAATCCAGTGATGTGCTGTCCTTGTTTTTCCACATTTCAAAGCAAAGTGATTGCAGCAGATTCCATTATCCGATAATGGTATATACCGGGATTGTTTCCGGGAGGGCAACATGAAGAAAATACTCGGTTTTATCGCTGGCGTCGTCTGTGTGATGGCGGGTCTTCCTGCACACGCCGCACTGGTTTACTCGGAATCTTTCGACGATGGCAGTCTCACGGAACAACTGACGATGCCTGAGGTGTGCTGGGATGATAACGGAGCGACGATTCCTGTGAGTTCCTCGACACCACTGTGCATGACAGGCCGGGCACTGAGTTTTAACGGCAGCACCCAGGACCCCGTGATCGGGATCGATCTCCGATCGTGCACGGGGACCGCGGTTCTGTCGTACGTATACTACCAGTTCGCCAATGCCAATGTATCGGTCGAGCGTGCCACCGCGCCCTCCGGCACGATGAATTGCGATACAGCATCGGGCTTCGTGGCGTACGAAACGTTGAGCACAACACTGAGTTGCGTGAATGAGACCGTTCCGTTGACCGTGGGCGTGATCAATTACATCCGCTGGAATCACGGAACCGGCACGAACTATCTCGCAATCGACGATCTTGAAATCGATGCAACCTGCTCGGAACCGGCTTGTGTGACGGTTTTCAGCTCGACCTTCGGAACGACCTTTCAATCCGGGACGATCTGTGCGCTGTTTCCGGCTCTCTGGGAGACATGCTCAGGCAACGGACCTTATATCTCGACATCGTCGCCTTGCGGATCCTCCGGCGATTGCGCGATGGCTCTTGGAACCGAATATCCCTACTCAACGGCGGATACCGTCTGCATGGATCTCACCGGATTGACCTCGGCGACACTGAGTTACTCCTATTCCTGGGACGGCACGACAGGGGTGTCACCTCGTATCTGGATCAGTACCGACGGCGGCGGCTCATGGTCGAATCTCAAACCCTCCCACGACAATACTCTCAATGGATGCCTCCCTGTCTGCATCGATCTCGGCACATACATCGGCAATCCGGATGTCCGTTTCCGCTTCGAATCTCAGAGTTCCTCCACGTCTTACCATGCCTATTTCGACGATATTACACTGAACCCGAACGGATCGTGCCCGGCGACCCCGACCCGAACGCCAACACGAACACCGACTACGACACCGACTACGACACCGACTACGACACCGACTACGACACCGACAACGACAACGACTGGGACACCGACATCGACTCCAACCGATATCCCGATAGCGACCTTCACTCCCGCGACGCCTCCGACCGAAACGCCGACGGAAATCCCCTCCGAAACACCGACACCCGGCCCGACTTCGACGCCGTCACCGGTCCCCGCTGCAGGCACCACCGCGAATCTGATGCTGATCGCCGCACTATCGATTCTGGTGAGCGGATACGTGTTCCGCCGCAAGTAAACGGCGGATCCGATTCGATATATGTATTGAGCCGCAGGACGGCTCAGCAGCCTTTGATCGATTGGGAGGAGATCCGACATGTCCATTCGTATTCAGGTGACGTTCGATTGCATCGATCCCGCGCGTGTCGCGGCGTTCTGGGCCGAAGCTCTCGGCTATCAACAGCAAGATCCGCCCGGCGGGTTCGCTTCATGGGAGGCGTTTCTGACGTCGATCGGTGTTCCCGAGGCGAACTGGAACGATGCGAATGCAATTGTGGATCCCGAGCAGATCGGACCGAGAATCTTTTTCCAGCGTGTGGATCAACCGAAAACGCTGAAGAATCGCGTGCATCTCGATTTGAATGTCAGCCACCGTCCGGGAACGGCGGAGCACCGGTCGAGATCGCTCGTCTATGCGGCAGCGGATCGGTTGATCGGTCTGGGGGCGACGCGTGTGGCGGAGTTTGACGAGAACGGTGAGTTCTGGATCGTCATGCAGGATATCGAAGGGAACGAGTTTTGCCTGCAGTGAAACAGACGAGGAAGGGGAAAGGAAAGCGGTCGATGCGATTCCGGGAGATTACGAAAGAGGATATTCCTGCGTTGTTCGAAGTCCGGACGGCGACCGATGAAAACCGCCTGACCATCGAGCAACTGACGCAGATGGGGATCACCCCGGAGACCGTCCGGGAGAAGATCGCGGGCACGTTCAGGGGGTGGCTGTGCGAGATCGAGGGACGAGTGGTCGGGTTCGCGATGGGGAATCGGGCGACGGGGGAGGTCTGGGTGATCGCGGTGCTGCCCGAGTGCATCCGGATGGGGATCGGGACCGAACTCATGAACCGGGTCGAAGCGTGGCTGTTTGCCGAGGGTTGTGAAGCGATCTGGCTGACGACGGATGTCGATCCCGCGTTGAGGGCATACGGGTTTTATCTCGGGCGGGGATGGGTGGATGACGGGATCCGCGATGGGGATCGGTATATGAAAAAACTACGGAGAGTTTCGTCAATTTAACCGTTCACCCCTCATATCCAACATTCAACTCACCCTTCTCGACACTCACATACACCCGGCCACCCTCCAGCACCGCCCCCCCGAGCAACGCCCGTGCGATCCGCGTCTCGAGTTCCCGCTGCAGATAACGCTTCAGAGGCCTTGCGCCATACACCGGATCATACCCCTCCCGCGCAATAAATGTCCGGGCGGCATCCGATACTTCCAACTGAATCCTGCGGTCTTCCAGACGCTTCGCGACCTGGGCGATCAGCAGCTCGACAATCCGCTCGATCTCCGAAATCGTCAGCGGCTTGAACAGCACGATATCGTCCACCCGGTTCAGAAACTCGGGCTTGAACACCCGCCGCAACTCACTCATGACCTGATTCCTCACATCCGCACGGATCTCACCCCATTCCGTGATGCCTTCGAGCAGATTCTGAGATCCCACGTTGCTGGTCATGATGATCACGGTGTTCTTGAAATCGACGGTTCGACCGTGGCTGTCGGTAACGCGCCCATCATCGAGGATCTGCAGAAGTACATTGAAGACATCGGAGTGCGCTTTTTCGATCTCGTCGAACAGAATGACCGAGAACGGTTTCCGGCGGACTGCTTCCGTGAGCTGCCCGCCCTCCTCATATCCGACATATCCCGGAGGTGCTCCGATCAGACGTGACACGGTGTGCTTTTCCATGTATTCCGACATATCGATCCGCACCATGCTGTCCTCGGAGTCGAACAAAGACTCGGCGAGCGCCTTGCCCAGCTCGGTTTTCCCAACGCCCGTCGGGCCCAGGAAAATGAACGATCCGATGGGCCGTCTGGGATCCTTGATCCCGGATCGCGCCCGGATCACCGCATCCGCGACACTCTGCACGGCTTCGTCCTGCCCCACGATCCGCCGATGCAGGACCTCGTCGAGACGCAGGAGTTTCTCCCGTTCACCCTCCATCAGCCGGCTGACCGGAATGCCCGTCCAGTGCGCCACGATGTCCGCGATCTCGTCCTCCGTGACCTGCTCGCGCAGCAACTTCACGCCATCCGCGTCATTCCTTAGTCGCTCTTCCTCACGATGCAACGTCGCTTCGAGCGACGCGAGTCGGCCGTGCTTGAGTTCCGCGAGCCGATTGAGATCATATTCGCGCTCAGCCTGCTCGATCTCGAGCCTCGTCTGCTCGATCTGCTCCCTGATCTGCTGCACAGCCCCGATGGCCTGCTTCTCCTGTTCCCATTTCGCACGCATCACGGCCTGTTCGGTTTTCAGATCCGCCAGCTCTTTCTGCAAGTTGTTGAGGCGTTCATGACTGGCCTTGTCTGTTTCCTTCTTGAGCGCGGCTTCTTCGATCTCGAGCTGGAGAATGCGCCGGGTGACCTCGTCGAGCGCCGACGGCATCGAGTCGATTTCGGTCCGGATCATCGCACAGGCCTCGTCCACCAGATCGATGGCCTTGTCCGGGAGGAACCGGTCGGAGATGTAACGGTTGGAGAGCGTCGCCGCTGCGACCAGTGCGCTGTCGGATATCCGCACGCCATGATGCACCTCGAAGCGCTCCTTCAAACCCCTCAGAATGGAAACGGCATCTTCAACGGTCGGCGGATCGACCTGAACGGGTTGGAATCTCCGCTCTAGTGCGGCATCTTTCTCCACATGCTTACGGTATTCGTCCAGGGTCGTCGCACCGATACAATGCAGCTCACCGCGCGCGAGCATCGGCTTGAGCATGTTACCGGCGTCCATCGACCCTTCCGCTTTGCCAGCGCCGACGATCGTGTGGAGTTCGTCGATGAACAGCAGTATCCGCCCCTCGCTCTGCTTGATTTCCTGCAGCACGGCCTTGAGGCGTTCTTCGAATTCACCCCGGTATTTCGCACCGGCAATGAGCGACCCCATGTCGAGCGAAAAGATCGACTTGTCCTTCAAGCCCTCGGGGACGTCACCACGCACGATTCGCTGCGCCAGCCCTTCGACGATGGCGGTCTTCCCGACGCCCGGTTCGCCGATCAGGACGGGATTGTTTTTGGTCTTGCGCGACAGAATCCGGATGACACGACGGATCTCGGCATCGCGACCGATGACGGGATCGAGTTTATTGCGGCGGGCTTCATCCACGAGATCCCTTCCGTAGCGCTGGAGCGCTTCGTAGGTCTCCTCGGGATTCGCACTCTGCACCCGCTGATTCCCTCGCAATTCCGTCAGCGCCTTCAAAAACCGGTCACGCGTCAGGCCGAACGTCGCGAACAAGCGGGCGAGAGGCGTGCCGGATTCATCGAGCATCGAGAGGGTGAGGTGCTCAACCGAAACATACTCGTCCTTGAGCCTCGTCGCTTCGTCTTCCGCTCTGACCATCGTCTGGTTCAATCGCTGCGTCACATACACTTTGCCGTGTTCGGCACCTGGGCCGGAAACACGGGGACGGCGCGCGAGTTCCCCTTCAAGATTCTCGATGAAGCTCTGAACGGGAATGTCCATTTTAGTGAATAACCGCGGGACAAGGCCGTTTTGCTGGGTGAGCAGTGCGTGGAGCAGATGCTCGACGTCGATCTCAATATGCCCGAAACGCACAGCGGATGTCTGCGCGCTCTGGATGGCTTGCTGGGATTTCTGCGTGAATTTGTTGACGTTCATGAAACACCTCCTTCAGGGTTCGATTTTTTAGTGTATCAAACCGAATGCCAGAGATGCGACGTCGCAGGTCGCCATCGTGCTATAGATCCATATTTTCATCATACACGGAGGCTATGCGGGAGAACAGACTGTTTCTTTGCCGGCAGGCACGGAGGCCGTGCGGGAGAACAGACTGTTTCTTTGCCGGCAGGCACGGAGGCCGTGCGGGAGAAC
>CAYYMM010000150.1:0-8815 GCA_964472395.1 uncultured bacterium
ACACCGCGCCCATGCAGATAATCCATGGCATCGAGAATCTGGGGAAGCGCTTGGGCGATCGCGTTGAGGCGAAGAGGGGAGCCTGGAGCGCCTTCCTGGTCGAGATACTCGCGGAGAGTACGGGCATGATCGACGAGTTCCATGACGATATAGGCCTTGTCCTGAACGATCAGCGCATCAAAAAACTCGATGATCCCGGGATGTTTGAGGCGTGAAAGGGCACGGATTTCGAAACTGACCGCGTTGGGATTCCCGTGGATTTCCTTGACAGCGACCCGGTTTCCCGCATCATCCCGGCAGATGTAAACGGTTCCAGCGCCGCCCGATCCGGCGATCTCGAGGACATCGAACCGGTCTGCGATGCGCGCGGGCTTGGAGTGTCGCTCCGTCATGCTCTGAATTATAGACCAGGAAAGGATGCGATTTCAATAAATGTAAGAAGTTTTCCGCAACATATCAGAATACAAATGGATGAGCTACGCCATCCCTGAAATCGGCCGCCCCTCCTCGATCTCCGACAGAGTCCGCTGCGAGCCCTCCCGGTCCTGGCGCATCAGAGGATTCCCCGTGCGCTTGAATTCCGCATCGAGAATCGGGATGGCATACTCCAGATCAGTGCGGGCATCGTTCCGATCACCCTGGATCGCCCGCATCCGTCCCCGGAGACTCCGAAACCGCGCCAGCACGCCAATCTCATCGGTTCGCCCTTCCTTCCGGATCCGATTTTCCATGATGCTCACAGCCTGATCGATCAATTCGATCCCTGTTCGCTGCTCTCCATGAAAAAACCGGAAGCTTGCCTTGGCGAAAATGGCATGGGCCAGCAAGGGAGTTGATCTCCGGTTGCCGTGCAGGTGCACAACCGGCTCGATCAGACGGACCGCCCGATCATAGTAATCCGATGCTTCGGGGATCTGATCACAGCGATCCATCAGGTTGGCATAATTGATGTACGCGACCGTCAGAGGATCCGCAAGCTGCATGTATCGGCGCTCCAGAACCAGCTGCTCGAGGATGGCCATCCCCTCCCGAAAGGACTGATCGGCCTGGATGGCATTGCCGGAACGGTTGTATGCGACCCCCCGATTGATGTAACTGAGTGCGAGCACCGTCAGTGTCTCGCGATCCCTGCGACCATCCCTGACCGCCGGGCTCAGGGCGATCCCCTCATCCAGCAGAGCAATCGCGCTGTTGAGATCCCGTAAACTTCCCATGACACTGGCGAGATTCATCAGGTTGACCGACAAGGCCTGATACAGATCCGGATCGTTGGACTCACACAATGCGCGCTGCATGGCAATGCTTTCTTCGTACACCTTCCGCGATTCCTCCAGAAGGTTCAATCGGAACAGGGCTTGCGCTTTCGAGGTCAGATAGCATGAGTAATCGAATGAATCCGAGCGGGTTCCACGCATCTGAATCAGTTCCCGGAATCCTGCCGCGATTCGATCGGAGAGATCAAGGGCCATGCGCGGCAGTCCGATCTCGACGAGAAAATTGCCCCTGATCGCCATTGCTTTGAAATACAAGCGAAGTTCTTCAGGATCGCGCCGGTCCGCCAGGATACGCTCACGGACAGCCAGACTTCGATCCATGGACTGATTGAATCCGACTTCGTCCAGAAGGAAAAAAAAGACCAGCGCTTTGTTGGTCAGCATCGTCGCAAATGCCGACTCGAATCGTCCCGGCTGGTTCACGATCAGATTTTCGAAAAGGTGTTGCGCTTCATCGAATATCTCGAGATCCGCCAGGGCCTGTGATTTGAGCGATCCGGTGGCAATCCCCTTTTTGATGGCCGGTTCGCCGATTTCCCGCAGGACTTCGTTCAGACACTCGCGCGGATCGAGCCATTGCTGTCCACCGACCACGCGCCGATCCAGGATTTCGGTTCCTTCGGAAGCAGACAAGGGCGGTTTCAACCGAGGATATACCTCTCCGGTCAATTCTTCATAGATATCCACAAGCTCCTGGGCGAGTTCACCCATATTGGTCCAACGTTCGAGCGGATTGCTGCAGAAACAGCGTTCCAGCACCGGAACCAACGCAAGCGGCATGACCGGTTCGGATGCGGACTCGATCGCATTCAGGTAGCGTGTGAGAATTGCCGAGGCCGCAAACCCGGTGCTCCAGACGACCCGCCCATGAAAGATCTCCAGGACGGACACTCCCCAACTCCACATATCCGTCCGCCGGCCGACGCGCTGACCCATGGCCTGTTCCGGCGAGCAGTACGCCAGGGTCATGCCGTTCCGGCTCACCAGGACCGATTGTCCTGCCGGTCCGGCAGCATCCTTCGATGGGACACGCGGGGCCGAATCGCCGCGGTGAATCAATTGAGCACGCGCCAGGCCGAAATCGGTGATCTTGAGCACCCCGTCGCGGGTCATGAGCGCGTTCCCGGGCTTGATGTCCTGATGAACGACCCCCATTTCGTGAGCCGCTTCGATTCCCCATGCAAACTGGATCAGGACATCGAGAATCGTTTCAATGGAATCCAGCTTTCCCATCTGGATCCAGTTCTGGAGCGATCCGCCATCGACGAATTCACTGAAGATGGCGATTCGATCATCGATGCTCTTGAAAAACCGGCAGGACGTGATGTGCGGATGATCCGGCATGTCGATCCATGTGCGGAGTTCCCGCATGAACATCCGTTTTTTATCCGGATCGTCGAGTGCGTCCGTGAGCTGTGTCTTGACGGCAAACAACGATTCATCGGACATCCGGCGGACCAGGTGAACGGTCCCCATTCCGCCTTCACCGAGCACTCGCTCGACGCGATAATCCTCGATGATCGTCTGCCCCGCTTCCCACTGCGATGCAGCCATGACTGGACCTCCTGCTGACTATTACAGGCAGTGTAAGCGAATCCTGGCTTCGAGTAAAGGGTGAGAGTTGCGGGCTGATTCCGAATCCATATCGTTGCCTCATCTGTTCTTCATGATCATTTGGTGGTATTGTCGACATGAGGTCTCTGACACTGAACGGTAAAAGGACGAAATCCATGGGAATGACCGGCAATCTCCAGACGATCGGCTTACCGGATGTGCTCCAGTTGCTCTCCAGTGGCGCCAAAACCGGTACGCTCGTGCTCACGCGCTGCGACGACACCATCAAACTCTATTTTCAGGACGGTAAAATCCTCTATGCCGTCTCACAGAAAAAACGCGACTCGCTCCTGAACTTCCTCGTCAGGAATCATGATCTGGATCTGGAATCCGCTGACAAAATCCTCGCCCAGGCCCGGTCCACGAAACAATCCATCGAGAAAACCCTTCTTAACAGCAACGTGATCTCTCGCGAAACCCTCATGAACGCCGCGATGCTCCAGGCCAAGGAAACCGTTTACGACCTGTTTCAATGGATGGAGGGTGACTTCGAGTTTCTGGACGGGGAACTTCCCGAAGGCGATGAACTCGCCCTGACACTCTCACTGGCTACCTTCAACCTGATCATGGAAGGTTCCCGCCGGATCGACGAATGGGGCCGGATCCGTAAAACCATTCCCTCGATGGATCTCGTGTTCCGTCTCGAAGGCGACCCGACGTCCGGGGCGATCCAGTTCAACAAGGACGAATGGCAGGTCCTGTCGCTGCTCGACGGCACCCGCAACGTCCGGACGATCTGTCAGATGACCAGCAAGAGTGAATTCGAGGTGTGCCGGATTCTATACGGGTTGAAATCGGCCAATTTCATCCAGGCCTCGACGCAGTCCCCCGGCACATCGGTTACCCGTGGGAAAACGACGAAGCGGTGGCTCCCGTATGTGATCGCCGGAGGTTCTGTCGGGGTGATCGCGTGCGCCGTCATGCTGGGAATGATCCTGGGCAGCCCGACTCCACCCGCCCCGGACGCGATCGCTGTCCCTTCCGTCATGCCGACCGCGGAACCCTCACCACCGCCGGCCATCGCAACACCTGAGACGCCGGTCGTAACGAGTTCTGTCGTGACGCCGGAGATCCCCTCAACAGAAGAAAAGGTGGAGGCGGAACCGACAGGAGCGATGGAAACCGGGGTGGAGGCAGTTGCAGTCAGCGATGCGACACCGACGATACCGCCTGCGATCGAGGGGGGGCGCATCGACATCAATACGGCTTCCGAAGAGGAACTGATGACGCTGCCCAAGATCGGGCCGTCGACGGCGAAGAATATCATCGAATACCGCGAAACGAACGGACCGTTCCGATCGCCCGCAGACCTGAAGAACGTGCCTCGGATCGGCGACAAGACGTTTGAGGGGTTGAAGGATCTCATCCGGTGCGGATCGGTGACGGTGGAATCCGCTTCCCGGGCATCGGCCGACGCATCAGGAGCAGAATCGAAACCTTCGTCCAGAGAAGCATCCAAATCGAAATCGGCAGCGAAATCAAAGACATCCGACACTTCCAAATCGGCAACCGGCGCGGTCGTCAACATCAACAAAGCGGGGTTAGACGAACTGGATTCGCTTCCGGGGATCGGCCCGGCAATCGCTCAGCGGATCATCGATTACCGCAAGGAACACGGTCCGTTTCAGAACAAGTCTGAAATCAATGATGTCAAGGGCATCGGCGACAAGCTGTACGAGCGCATCGAAGATCTCATCACGGTCCAATAGCGGGCGGGGCAAGCGTTTTCACCAGCAACAGACACGGGTTCGATGGATCCCAGAGGGTTATCAATTCTTCGAGCGGCGAAAATCCCATCCGCTCATAGAAGCGGCGCGTCGAAGCATAATTCGGATCGGGATGGGAGGCGCTGAGTGTTTTGACCTGGAGGAAGCGCACGCCCTCGGAGCACAGCCAGGCTTCGGCGCGATCGATCAGGCATCGACCGATTCCCAGGCGATGATGCTTCCGTGCGATGGCCATCACATAGATTTCGGCGGATACCGGGAAATGCCTGCAGACGGTCAGAAAACCGATGATTGCGCCGGATTCAGCAGCCAGGAATGTCGGCATCCGATCGATGGAGTCGACGTAATGTACGATGGCGGATTCGATGCCGAACCACTCCGGCAGATCGCGTAAAACGGGTTCGCAATCCGCGCCTTTTCCCAAAACCGGGCCACTGATTTCCACCGGGCACCTCCGTCAGCCCTCGACGGGCCGATTGAATTCCGACGATCCCTCTGATTGTATAGAACCAGGAAGTCGAACGCACGCTGACGCCGGGAATTCATCCCGGGCAGACACCGAAGCGACCGCAACCGCATCGAGAGGAGTCTCAACCGTGGATCTGCATATTCTGAACGGAGATTGTCTGAGGGGGGTTTTCGAGAAATCGGGTATTCGCGGGGAGACGCATGTTCTGCGTGAAATGCTGCCGGAGTCCCCCTTCGAATTGAATTGCGATTGGGATGATCTGTTCGAGATGCGTGCGGAGTGGCTGCAGAAGCAGTTCGGGATTCCCGCCGACGAGTATCTCGCGGAGAAGGAATCCGAATACGAGCTGATCGATCGCCTCGACCGGTATGACGATGTCTGTTTCTGGTTCGATTCCGATCTGTTCTGCCAGTTGAACCTGATTTATGCACTGTCGTGGTTCACCTCCGAGCATGCTTCCGGCGCGCGGTTGCATCTCGTCCGGCCCGGAATGGCTCCGGATGGTCGGATGCAGGCATTGAGCCGGATGACACCGGCGGAATTGCATGAGCGGCTTCAGAACAGCACCCGGATCCAACCCGAGCATGTTGATTGGGCCGACGCGGTTCTGATTGCGTACGGAGCCGACACACCGCTTCCGTTGTGGAAATCGATGCGTACGGCGTGTTCGCGTCTGAGTTCAGGACTGCCGGATCTGCGGAGTGCCGTCGATCGTCTGTTCCGGCTATACCCATCGGTCACGGATGGGACTGGGTGGACCGAACGACTGATTCTCGACGAGATCCGCACGGGAGACGAAACAGGTGTGTCGGAAGGGATCGCGCTGCGGGATCTGCAGCGGAGAATTCTGTCGAATCCCGACGCGGAGCTGTCCGGAATGACCGATCTCCTGTTCTACAGGCATCTGCGCACCTTCACACTCGGCGCGCAACCCCTGATCACGGTGGCCGGGCACGCCGGATTGCCGGATTTCGCACATCCCGCCGACCCGGACGATCTCGCAACGACCCGCTGTTGTCTGACGAAGGAAGGCAGGGACGTGCTGGCGGGACGAGTGGACCGGCTATCGATCCATCCCCTCGACCGATGGATCGGTGGGGTTCATCTGAGTCCCGAAACCGGTTACTGGCGTTTCGATGGCGAGGGGTTCATTCGACCAGTCTGAACGTCACACTGACCCCGGCTCGAATCGCGATCTTACCGAGCGCGATTTCCTCCACGATTTCTCCCGATGAATTGCTGAAATCCACCATGACATTCTGATTCATGCCTCGTGAATTGTCATCCCAGCCGTACCAACTCGAACGGTACGACCATGGCGAGTATTCACGCTCTTCACTCACCTGAATCGCAGGACCGATGCTCTGCCCGAGTGCGGCTGCCATTTTTTCCGCCTTTTCTTTTGCTGCTTTCAGTGCCATGTCGCGCGCCTGTTCGCGGTATTCCTTGAACTTTGTCGTCTGGAAGTCGATCCCATGCAGATAATTGACACCCGTTTCGAGGACGGATGCGACCAGACCATCGAGTCGTTCGGCATCGTTGACGGTTACGACCAGCGTGTTACGAGCGAAATACCCGACGAATCCGGTTTCTACATGGTCGTCCTTCCATCGAGGCTCGATACTGAGATGATCCGTTTGGATGTCTTTTTCCTGCACTCCGTATGACTTGATCGCTTCGATGGCTTTTCGAACGATCGCACCGTTCAGCTCACGGGCAATCTGAATGGCACGATCCTTCGTCTCGATTCCGAAGGTGATGATGATTTTATCCGGTGTCGCATACACCAGCGACTCACCGATCACAGCAATCGTGCTCTTTGTTTTATCCGGATTGATTTGGGCATTGCCGTTGGTTACGCACAGCAGGATCAGGCCAATGACAAATCGGGTCAGTTTCATAGCTCCTCCTTTTTTCTGAACATCAGTTTCCTGATAAAATCCGGACGATTTCCGTCAATTTTTCCTTCTCAGCGAACTGCTTCGCCGTCATTCCGCGATACGGGACATTCGGGTCCGCACCCTTCGCCATCAGTTTCCGAAGGATCGCCGGGGATTTTTGCTTGACCGCGAGATGGAGCGGCATCATGCCATCCTTCATCTTGAAGTTGACATCGGCTCCCTGGTCGATCACCCTGAGCGCAATCGCCTCATCATTGAGGATGCTGAGCATCAGCACATTCCAACCGTCCTTCGTCACGGCATCGATGCGCGCACCTTTTTCGAGCAACTTCACGGCGAGGTCATGCTGCTTTCCATTGATGGCATACAGGATCGGCTTCCATCCGTCGGGTCCGTCATAGTTGACATCTGCGTTCCGGTCGATCATTAGCGATGCGAGTTCCGACTGCTGCTTGTCGATCGCTCCGATCAGATGCCGGCTGCATGTTTTCGGATCGAACGGCGCGCCTTTTCTGAGGAGTTCGAGTGCGAGATCCCATTGTTCACTGGAAGCTGCCAGATCGAAGTAGGAGGTATCGAGCACGAGTGTCGGGTTCAGATCAGCGCCTTTTTCGACGAGCAGTTTCGCGATACCTGTCTTTTTGAGGTGGATCGCGTATCGAAGCGGAGTCCAGCTCTCATTGGGGCGTCCATCCACCGGATACCCGTTTTCGACCAGAAACCGGACCTGATCGATATGGTTCCAGTAGACCATGTTGTTGAGCAGCCCGAGATCTCCGAAGTTATAGATGCCGGTTGCGGCCATGACGCTCCTGTCCCTGAGATATCCATGGATGGACGGATCGCCGACAGACGCCTGCATGACTGTCCGGAATCCGCGAACAGCCGTTTCGGTGTCGCCGGCCGATGCGGCCATTTCGGCTGCGGACAATTCCGATGCATGCGGTCCCGAAAAAGCGGCAATCTCGGCTTCGATCTGATCCCAGTACCATCCATTGTCGATCAGCGTGATCGAACGGAACCCATATCTGAGATCAACTCGAACGGGCAGGCTGTCGAGGAGTTTCTTCGCCTCGGAGTAATCGCCCTGCCAGGATGACACGAGCATCCGCTGGGTTGTGAGGCAGGCCCGATCGTATCCGGTCCAGGACGGTTCCTTCTCGTATCCGTCCAGGACTTCGCGAACCTTGTCCCGAACATCATCTCGCCTGAACAGGCTTTTTCCTCCGGATGATTTCATTTCGTTTGCGACGTCCCGCATTGTCCGGATGTACAGAAAGGGAATGATCGTATCATAGCGTTTCGTTTCGCGGCATGCGTCGGCGAAGTTTTCCATCTGTTCGATACTGCCGTGCCAGCGCGGAGTCAGCTCGTACGCGAAGGCCCGATAGGCCTCAAGGTAATCGAACTGGGCGGCCGTGGCCTGCAGAAACCAGTACCAGGCATCATGCGGAGAACTCTTGGAGTTGGACCGGACGGATGCGATCATCTGTACAGCGGCTTCCGGGCGCTCGCGATGCAGGTCGTGCGCAGACTGGAAATGACTGACGGCCCGCTCGATCCCGCTGAGGAACGCGCGCATTTTGTCTTCCGGGACGCTTTGTGCAAACGCATTGCCTCGGATTCCCCATGCATCTTTACTGATTGTGCATCCCTGCAACATGTTGCGAAGCCAGGGGTCGGCCTGCGTGTTTTTTTCGATCCGTCTCCAGAGTTGCGGCCAGTCGATTCCGCCCAGCACATCACTATCCATCGCCAGGATCAGCCGATAGGCAATCTGAGCATTCTGAGAGCTGAACTCGCCATTCGTGATCGCGACGGCGATCTCGA
>CAYYMM010000151.1:0-8594 GCA_964472395.1 uncultured bacterium
GCCGGCCTGATCGTCTCGGATGTCGCCGCCGCCCCCTTCCGTATCTCGAATAGTCTCGGTTTCCCCGGTATCGCCATCTCGAACTTCTCCTGGGACTGGATCTACGACTCCTGGCGCGAGGCGCATCCGGAAATTGAGCCGATCCGCGATGCCTTCGCCGCGGATTATGCACTGTGTGACGAACTGTTTCTCCTCCCTTTCTCGGAGCCCCTTCCGGCGTTTCATTCGACTCAACCGATGCCGCTGATCGGGCGGAAAGCGACCCTGGATCGTTCAACAGTCCGCACGCGTCTCGGAATCGACCCGTCAGTACCCTCCGTTCTGCTTTCATTCGGCGGGATGGGATTGCAGAACGGACAATTGCGGCAACTCGAATCGCTTCACCCGGATTTTCTGCTGATCGCTGTCGGTGACCATCGGATTCCGGGTCTGAACCTGACACGTCCGGCACTCCGGGCGTTGGGGATCCGCTACCCGGACCTGGTTGCAGCCTGTGACGTCGTTGTGACAAAGCCGGGGTACGGCATCGTGGCGGAATGCGCCGTCAACCGGATCCGGATGCTGTACACGGATCGGGGACCATTCCGGGAATATGATGTGCTGGTTGCGCAAATGGCGGATTACATTCCGGCAGAACACATTGATCGGCCGGCATTCGAAGCCGGAGAATGGCGCTCGTATCTGATGCGATTGCTCGAGCGCAGGCTTCCTCCGGATCCCCTGCTTCCCGACGGTGCCCGGTCGGTCGCCAGAGCGATCCTTGACCGAATGGAGATTTCAGCATGAACACATTTACTCCGCTCGATTTCCTGATCATCGTCATCATCAGTGTGCCGATCGTCATCGGTCTGGTGAGGGGATTTTTCCGTGCGATCCTCGGGTTGCTGGGCGTCGTCACCGGAATCGCTCTCGCGATCGCATTTTCGAGGCCATGGGGCAATCAGATCGCGTTCTGGCTCAAGATGCAGGATCCGTTTGCCGCACGGATCATTCTGTTCATCGTGATTTTCGGTGCCTGCTATCTGTCCGCTGTCATCACCGCCATGATTCTCCGGCGTGTTCTCAAGGCGATTCAGCTCAGTTGGCTCGATCGTCTGCTCGGAGGTGCATTCGGCGGGTTAAAAGGGATGATGGTCGTCGGTGTTCTGATTCTGATCATGACCTCCATCCCGGCGCTGACACCTCTCACGGAGGAATCCCGGCTCGCAAAACCGATGTTCCGGACGATGCAGAGTCTGTATCAGTCGCTGCCGAAGTTGTGGCAGTCCTATCTCGACCCCGCCAGATGGCTCGGATCCTCCCGGCCGCAGGTGATTCCGGTCCACACGGGTCCTCAAAAACGCCAACCGGCTGAGACCTCCTCGGGGCTGAAGCAGGCTCCTCCCAGTTCATCTCCGGCTGGAAAATCGTCCGGACTGGAATAGCCCACTATTCTGACTACTGTCGCAGACCATCGATCGATTGTCTGAGCGAATCCACACACGAATTGAGTTCGGATGTCTTCTCGGTAAACACTCCCTCGAACGACATATCGAAATCGTGTCTCATGTTCCGGAATACGGTGCGGATTATCCGGCCGGCTGAGGCGTGTGAGAACAACGACAGGAAGCGATCGAACAACGCCCATTGGAGACCCAGAAGCGCAATCAGGACGATTGCGGCGCCCGACAGCGAATTCCAAGGAGGTGCGGTGCGTGCGATGAGGGCATCGACGATGGCGTACAACCAATACCCGATCCAGCCGTACGGAACGAGATTCGCGATGAGGTTGGTGAGGAATCCCGCACGCCGACCGTACACAGATAGTTCCTGCTCGAGATGCTGCGAGGCATGCAGTCGGATCCATTCCGGATCGATAGCTGGACCGGAACCCGGGAAATCCGAGAACGCAGTGACATCCATGCCGGTATGGTGGGCTGAGAGCCGCCAGGTCTGGATTAACTGAGCGAACTTCTGCGCGATAAGACCGGCATGCTGAAGTGGAAACTCCGGAGCGAGCGGTGCATGAGAGGCTGCCGGGAATCCCGGGAATCGATACTCCGCCAAGTTTCTGAGGAACAGGACGATTGAAGAGAAAACTCCGAACAAACCCCGAAAACGCGATAGACGCGCGCGGTTCACGAGACGGGCCACGCGATCGCGAGGAAGAATGGTCTCGATGGCAAGCCGCTCGATATCCTGGCAGAACGACGCCGTGGCCTCGTCACAGCTCGCACGCCAGCGAGTAGAAACCGATTCGAATCCCTCCGGTAAAAGCGATTCGATATGGTCTGCCAGTTGAGCCGCACGCTGATCCAGGTTTATCCGTTTGATTTCTTCGATTCGAACCCGTGTCAACTGCTGCCCGATGAATGCTTCAAGTTTCTTAAACTCGCGTGCAAGTTCGCCGGTTGCTTCGGGATCCATACGCTCGATCACAGCCCGTGTGCTGACCGCATAAAGAGGTCCATCAGGCAGTTCCCGCTTTTGAACTTCCCGAGTAAAATCCTCGATCAGCGCGGTGTCCACTCCAGCGTCCATCTTGTTGAATACATAAGCGAAATGACGGCCGATGCGATACCGATCGAGCAGTGTGAGAACCGCTTCGGAAACGTATTTTTCCGAGGTGACTACCATCAGGACCAGATCGGTATGTTCAAGTGCTCGTTCGAGTTGTTTCCGATTGTCGAGCGCAGCGCTGTCGGCGTCGGGTGCATCGATGATCACCTTGCCCCGGAGTTCGTCTCGGTTGTGCCGGACGACATGGACACTGCCCAACATGTCCAGCCAGTCGTCGCGATCACCGGAATGCATAAAGGCGGTAAAGGTACGAGTCGTCGGACGCCTGGCGCCGGCATCCGCGATGGGAGAGCCTGCGAGCGCATTGAGCAGGGATGACTTGCCAACACCGGTGCCGCCCGTCAGCAGGATTCTGAGCGGCCTGTCCGCAGACTCGCACCCCGCCTCCAGTTGATCGAGCGCACGCCTGATCCGCTCCCGATCCGAGTCCAGTTTCGGAAAAACACCGCAATCCCCGATGCGATTCCGAAGTGTTCGGATCGAATCCATAATTGTTGATCCGATATCCGTCATGATCCGGCCTCGTCTTTCACCGTCAGGTTTCCCGCCAGAGATCGAATCCGATCGGCCTGATCCAGCGGAAGATCCGGAATGCGCGCGCGGATCGGGTTGAAGATCATCCTGTCGAGATGTTCTTTTAAAAGCGAACGTCGCAGTTCGTAGAATTGATTCTGTCTCAGTTTGAAGTATGGGCGTCCGATCCCTTTTTCGATCAGAAAGGCCGCCAGACGTTCGGTGGCGGGAACCACGACCGCATCGATCGGACTCAATCCGCCGGTCAGAAATGCGCTGAGAACGCCCGATCCAAGTTGCAAAAAGGCTTTTGCCGAGGTCACGAGATACCGAATGCCTTTTCGATCGCCGATGGTTTCAAGGATACTCCGGGATTCCTCACGAACCCACCTTTCAGACGTTTCCCTTACATCCCGCTCATAGCGTTCTAACTCGAACACGGGTCTCACATCGAGATCCGCAATCCAATGCGCCACCAAAGGCCGGATCGGCGTCGGGACATGAATCGGCAGATACAGCATCTGATTGCGGGCTTCAGCGGCAGCTCCCTCAGCGCGATGTCGCTCACGCGACTGGATCGCCTCGTCCCGCTCTTCATTGTCCGCTCCGGATGAACGGCGCAGCAGATCGTAACCTTTCCGGACATTACTCCGCACGAACGCGTAGATGTCATCCAGAATGGCGATGTGGAACTGCTGCATGAGAAGGGCAAAGACACGATCGAATTCCGTGAATTTTTCCTGTTTCAGCTGGAGTATGTACCGGGAGAGGATAGTATCCGAAATCGTGTCGATCTCGCCATGCACATCCCTAACCCACTCGACCTGTATCGCGAGTCCGTCGGCGAGGTCATGGCAGAGTGATGCGAGCAGGACACGGCTTCCCTCCTCGGATTTTTCCCGGATCCCTCGTTCATTGTCGCTCATTTTCCGGATCTGTTTTCGTACTGCGTCGATGTCCCCGTTTTGTACCTGACTTTTCGGAGGATATCTTGGGATCGCGAGGCAGCCGGTGTTCGGAATGCGGGATAGCAGCACATTGGTCCTGAAATCGTCGAAGGATTCCGTTCCTTCGCTTTTATTGAACACCGCCAATGTGGTCCGATTCAGCTCAACCGCAGCATCCAGAAACTGTACGATCGCCGCATCGTTGTATTTTTCGGGTGTGACGACGAGGATAACAGCATCCGCCAGATCGAGCAGCTTCCCCGCCCAGATCCGATTCCCATCGTGATCGCTGTCGACATCGGGAGAATCGATCAGGAGAATCCACTCCTGTGAAAACGCGGCAGTTTCGACCAGAAACATGACTGGAGCGGAGGGTTCATCCACCGCTTCACGGGCATCCCGGTCACGTACCATGCGCACTCCTGGAATGGCTCCCGATTCCATGAATGCATCCAGTACCGCTCCGGAGCCGATCGCCACGGGAGAGCGGGTTCCCCGGGCCAACGCCGAAACGGGGCTGAGCGGCGCATCCGCAAGCCAGTTCAGCAGGGAGCTTTTTCCGACATTGGTACCACCGGAAACGACAATGAGGAGCGGACGTTGAGATCCCGTGCCGGGGAGGAGTTTGATGTCCAGAATCTGCTGGCAGCGATACAGGATGGCATGCAGTGAGTCCGAATCATGAACCGCATCCAGAATGGCAACGGATGTGAGGACATCGCGGAGAACCTGCAAGTCGGATGAATGGTCGGCAGGGGACGAAGTCACATTCGGATTACTTCAAACCGATCATCCGGAGGAACTTTCCCCACCAACTCAGTGCGGGAATTGTCTCAGTCGTGATCAGTGGGACGCGCCCGATTTCCTTATCGCCGATCTGGAAGGTCATCGACCCGCATTCGACATTGGGGGATACCGGCGCGGTCATGTTCTTGAACAGCATGGTTTTCCGGACAATGCTGGCTTCATCCTTCTTGCGGATCGTGACAGCGAGGCGTTCGGCGGTCACCGGTGTCGTCTCGGTTTTCTCACCGTCGACAACCGGCAGATTTGCTGATGATGCAACACCTTTCTCAATCAGCGTGATCTGTTTGTACTGGTCGAATCCATACGACATCAGCCGGGCGGCTTCCTCGAAGCGCTGTTTCCCCTTCTCACAACCCATGACTACCGCAATCATCCGGACTCCGTTCCGGAGCGCCGAGGCGGTGACACAAAACCCGGCCTTGTCATAAAACCCGGTTTTTATACCATCGGCTCCCGGATAGCTGCCGATGAGTTTATTGGTATTCGCCATGATGAATTCGTTGTTTCGGAATCCGACATTGTTCATCTGCGCCCATTCGAGGACTTTCGGATGGTGAGTCGCGATCTCGCGGCCGATGACGGCGAGTTCCCGGGCAGTGGACAGATCGGGTTGCTGATCGGTCGCGGGGGGTAATCCGTGTGGTGTGCGGAATACGGATTGGGTCAATCCGAGCGCGGAGGCGCGCTCATTCATCATGTGTACAAACCCTTCCACGGAACCGCCGATTCGCTCGGCGATGGCGGTCGCCGCATCGTTAGCCGAATGAATGACGACGGCTTTGAGCATTTCCTCCAGTGAAAACTGCTCGTTTTCTTTCAGATACACCTGCGAACCGCCGATTTTCGAAGCCAATGCCGTTGTCGTGATCAAGTCCTCGAGGTGCAGAGTGCCATTGGCAATCTGCTCCATCGCGATCAGAATCGTCATCATTTTAACCATCGACGCAGGTGGCAACGGCTCATCAGCATTCATCTCATACACGACATCACCGGTTGATGCCTCGATGAGGAATGCCGATCGACAGTTGGGCGGCAGGATGGTCGGCGCACCGGCTGCCGAAGCGGTGGCGGACTGCGGTGAGGTCGTCTGGCCGGCGGACTGCTGACCGAAAGCGGACAACGGGTATAGCGATGCGAACAAAAGAAGCATGACCCCCAGAAGTAATCCTGGTGTCAGTTTCGGTTTGGTACCCTCAAGGTCTTTTTTGCAGCGTGTCACGCGACCCTCCCTCCGTTGGCTATTTCAGTAAATTCTGAATATGTAATCTGAGTTTGAACAATTCCTCACTTCGAGGATGTACCTTCATCGATGCGTTGATCTCGGACGATGCCTGTTGCAGGTTCCCGGTTCCAGCGATGATTTCAATCAGTGTCTGATGGAATTTCGGTATGTCGTCCAGTTCGATGGCGAGTCGGATGCATTGGATGGCATCAGGCGCGCCGAAGGCCGGATCGACGACTCGGATCATCGCCTGTTCCTGAAGAGCCTCGGAAAGAACAATATCACATCCCCGATATGTCGGATACTGCTGCCGCAACAGGGTAAGGTTTTCCTGGATTTGCATGGAAGTCAACGTCGGGAGTCGATCGAGGAGGGAAAAATAGGCTGCTCGAGACCGGATCAGGGGGATGAGTTGTAAGGAGCGTTCGGATTCGAGCCACCATTTTTCCCAGGCTGACTGATCGAAACCATAATCGACGTTGGTGTATTGCATCAGAAACAGCGCGAGATTGTCGGTTGTGTAGATCGAATTATCCAGCGAGAGAAACCGCAGGGAATCGATCAGTACCGGCAATCCGGTCTTCTCGCCGAGTTGCACCAGCGAACGGGCGGCGCATCGTCTGAAATGCAGGTCTTCACTGGATGTCCAGAGTTGCAGCGTGGCAATGGCATCACCGTGACCGGTACTTCCAAGGGCATGCAAACAGGTGTACTGCACGATATCATCCGGATCTTCCAATTTATCCAGGAACAGGCGGAGGTGCTCTTCGGGAGCTATCACACCCAGTGCTTCAATGGCTTCAGCCCGACATCGCGCGTCACTGTCATTGTTCGCGATATCTTCCAAAGCGGTGATTGATGGCCGATCCCGTAACCGCCCGACCGACCAGATCGCGTCCCGACGCACATCCGGGTCGCGGTCGGTCAACAGGGATCGCAGTTGCCCCTTGTTCGAGTTCACATGCCGGAATTCGATGATTTCGCAGAAGAAACGCTTCAGATCGGGGTCGTCGATCCCGATCAATCCCGCCAGTTCCTGCATGTCACTTTCGGCCAATTGAGGGCTGTATAGGCTGATCAGAAGCCCCTCGATCAGGAGACGTCGATATTCGTTGTGCCCGAGATCGATCGATTTGATGATCGCGGGAATCACTCGCTTCTTGGAATTCAGAACGCGCGAAAGAGCATGAAATCGATGATAATAATCATCGGATCCGAGTCTGGATGAATCGATGTTCGGATCCTCGAGTTCCGGGATGGGAGCCATGTCATAGAGCTGTTGCCGGGATTTACCGGTCTGATTCACAAAATACATGACGGGCGGCAACGTGGTATCGACACCGACTGCGCCCAATCGTGAAACCCAGGTCACATTGTCTCCACGATACGCCCCTGTTTCCTTCCGATACAGATACACATCGTGTCCGTCATGATTGATCAGGATTCCGGTCGGCCAGTAGAACGGTTCAGCGGGGGCAAGAATATCACCCTGAGAGTAGCTGGATCCGTCGTATCGGTCATCGCCGCGGTAGTCGATGGTCAGTCCAAGTGCCATCGGGCTGCGGCCGTAACCCTGACCGCATCCCTCCGTCACGCTATATCGATCATCGCCTTCATAGTCCAGCAGAAATCCGGCCGCACGGTTGTCTGCGAATCCCTGACTGTCGGAGGTGGCATGATACTGATCGGCACCGGCCTGATCGATGAGAAGTCCCATGGAAAGATAACTGGCCGCCCCCTGAGAGAATCTCAGAGCGGTATAGGAATCATCCCCGTCGGAATCGACGAGCGCTCCGAGCCCGAGCGCTCTCGATGCGCCTTGCGCATACTGGCCGCCCTGATACGTGTCATTTCCGTGACGGTCGACGAGCAGTCCGATGCCGCCCCAGAAGCTCGGCGCGTTCTCAAAACGAGGCGATCGCATCCCCAGCGCCGCCCCCTGCCCGATTCCCCCATATCTCGATTCAATCAACGATGTATCCACTCCCGCACTGTAATTGTCGATTCCCTTGATGTTGCTCAGGATTCCAATACCCATCGTCGAGCCGAACCCCTGCCCCAGGGAATCCATCGCGAAAAAATCATCCCCGTCAATGTCCGCGATGATTCCGATGCCGAACATGCCGGCACCCTGGGTGAACACTCCGGATGTATACGTATCCGAATCCTTCTCGTCATACAAAAGACCAATCCCACCGACTGCCGCCCCCTGGCTCAGATCGCCGCCCAGATAGGAATCCGATCCGCGATAATCGATCAGGATACCGATCCCCAGTGTGCCGCTTCCCTGCACACCGACCTGCGGATTGTAATACACATCATTCCCGCTCATATCGATGACGCAGGCGACCCCTCCCTTGACCGGCAGACTGCCGCCGGCGTTGTTCGAATAAAAATCCGAACCATCGAGATCCACGATGAGCGCGGCATCCATGTCGTATCGATTGATCCCGGATCCTCCGATCAGAATCGGGCCGATCGGTGAATGAAACTCAAGAAGCATGCCGTCAAAGGCATTCCCCGTGATCTGCTTGGTCACATAATCA
>CAYYMM010000152.1:0-8378 GCA_964472395.1 uncultured bacterium
CGGAGAACCGATTTGACGGAGTTTTCACTGCTCAGAGAATACCTCTGGAAGTATCGCCGCTATTTTGCAGCGGGGCTGGCTGCGCTGATCGCGGTCGATCTGCTCCAGATCGCTGTTCCCTGGATCATTCGCGACGCCATTGATTTTCTGGCCTCCGCCACCACTCCCGCTCCGTCCCGCATGATCACCTACGGTGCCGCGATTCTCGGGATCTCGTTCGGTGTCGGCGTCACCCGTTTCATCTGGCGGTATTGCATCATCGGGATTTCGCGGAAGATCGAGGAGGATCTCAGGAACCGTTTCTATCGCCACCTCCTCCGGCTCGATTTCCGATACTTCGACCACACACCTGTCGGTGATCTGATGGCGTATGCCACGAACGATATCGAGGCGATCCGGATGATGTGCGGCATGGCCCTGGTGGCAGCCACCGACTCGCTACTGCTCATGGCCGCGTCGCTGTTTATGATGCTGACACTCAATGCCTCGCTGACGGCATACATCCTGATCCCACTTCCCATCGTCACTCTCACCACGCTCAAACTCGGTCCGCACCTCCACGCGCGCTTTAAAAAAGTCCAGGAGCGATTCTCGGACCTGACCCAATACGCCCAGGAAACCTTCACGGGTGTCAAAGTAATCAAATCGTTCGTTCAGGAAACAGCGCGCGGTGACGATTTCGCGGCTCTGAACCGCGATTACATCCAGGATAACCTCAGACTGGTGAAAATCTGGGGAATGCTCCACCCGATCATATGGATGGTATCCGGCCTCTGTTCAGTCATCATCCTGCTAGTCGGCGGCACGCGGGTCATCGATGGCCGAATGTCGATGGGCGATTTTGTCGCCTTCAACAGCTATCTCGGAATCCTCGTCTGGCCTATGATCGCCGTCGGTTGGGTCGTCAACCTGTATCAACGAGGAAAAGCGTCGCTGGGCAGACTCAAACAGGTATTCGACGAATCGCCCGGCATCCAATCACCGCCCGGTGCCGTCAGACACGTGATCGAAGGCCGCATTCAGTTGAGGGGATTGACCTTTGCCTTTCGTGAGGGAACCCCGGTGCTGCACGGGATCGATCTTGATGTTGCTCCGGGTGAATGGATCGCTGTCATGGGGCGAACCGGAACGTCCAAGACTGCCCTTGTCAGCATGCTGCCTCGTTTTTACGATCCACCACCCGGAACAGTTTATGTCGACGGAATCGACGTTCGCACCTATGATCTCGAATCTCTGCGCTCCCAGATCGCCTGTGTGCCACAACAGACATTCCTGTTCTCGGATACCATCGCGAACAACATCCGTTTTGGATCGGATATCTCCGACGAAACACTGGCACATTGCATCGAATCCGCCAATCTGACCGCAGAACTCGAGCTGTTTCCCGATGGCAGGGACACGATCATCGGGGAGCGTGGGGTCACTCTTTCGGGAGGTCAGAAACAGCGTGTGGCGATCGCTCGTGCACTCGCCGCCCATGCCCCGATCATGATTCTCGATGACGCCCTATCCGCAGTGGATACTGAAACCGAGGAAAAGATCATCGGAGCGCTCCGGAGAGATCTCACCGGGGTCACCGTCCTGCTCATCACCCATCGCGTTTCTGCCGCCCGGCGGGCAGACCGGATCGTATATCTCGACGAGGGCCGGATCGCCGAAATCGGTACGCATTCCGAACTTCTGGATCTCGGAGGCCACTACTGGCGGATTTACGAACAGCAGCGCCTGCTCGAGGAAATCGACCTGAATGGGGCGTCCGTTCAGATGGGGCGAGGAGATCTCACGTGAGCGGTAACGGGGGTTATCATCCGCCCGAGGAAACACTGGGTAAGGTATACGACCGTCGGATGCTCGGACGCATCATCACCTATGTCAAACCATACCGACTGCGCCTCGGCATCGCCTTCACTCTGGCGCTCTTGATCGCATTGGTCGAGGTCACCTTGCCGTTTCTGACCAAGACGGGCATTGATCGCTACATCCTGTTCAAGAACCGAGCCGTTGTAATTTCTTCCGATCAACCCGATCTGCGGACGCGACTCGAATCGGCTTACGGGAACGTTTCCGAAAAGGTCGGTGACGGGCAATGGGTGATTCCCGATGGGAAACTCGATCCGAAAGATCGAAAAATGTTTGCAGACGCGAATGTCATCGAGCCGGATTCCTATTTCCGTATCGATCCGGAGCGCTACGACGGCTCCGAAGTCCGGTCAATCATCGAGCGAGAATCCGAGGGGCTGCTGAAAGCATCACACGGGGGCATCCACTACATGCGCGCGGATCAGATGGATGCGCTTTCCGCCGCGGACCGTCTTGCTCTCCGGAAACCAGATATCCGAGGCGTCACATGGATCGCCGGCCTGTATCTCCTGCTCCTGCTTGTCTCGTTCTCTCTCATGTTCTCACAGGTCTACCTGATGGAATGGATCGGGCAGCACGTAATGTTCGACATCCGAACGAGGCTGTTCAACCATATCCAGCGATTGCCGATGCAGTTTTTCAATACTCAGCCGGTCGGACGCCTGGTGACGCGTGTCAGCAACGATGTGAATGGGCTAAACGAGATGTTCACGTCGATCATCGTCGACATATTCAAGAATCTGTTTATGTTGATCGGGATTATCGTGATGATGTATCTGATGGCACCCAGACTCGCAACCGTGACATTCGCACTGTTACCGGTCATCATTGCCGTGACTTGGGTGTTCAAGCAGAAAATGCGGGATGCCTATCGGGAGGTCCGGGTGAAGATTGCGTTGATCAACGCGACGCTGGCGGAGCATTTCAGCGGCGTGCGGATCATTCGGGCGTTTGCCCGTGAGGCGATCCATTTCGGTAAGTTCAGTATATTCAATCATGAATGTTACACCGCTAACATGCGGCAGCTCATTGTCCAGTCATCGTTTTCTCCGGCCGTCATCCTGATCGAAAACTTCGGTATCGCACTCATCCTGTATTATGGCGGCGGGCAGGTCATCCAGCAAACTCTTACCCTCGGTACACTGGTCGCCTTCCTGAGCTATGTCTCCATGTTTTTCGGACCTATTCGTGATATCGCGGAAAAGTTCAATGTCATGCAATCCGCGATGGCGTCCTCCGAACGGATTTTCCAGATACTCGACAAGGATGAGGAGGATTTGATGGATCCTCCTGGAGAGAGGGTCGAACCCGATACGATTCGCGGGGCCATCGCATTCGATCATGTCTGGTTCGCCTATGAAGGAGATGACTGGGTCCTCAGAGATGTATCATTCACGGTCAACCCGGGCGAAACGATTGCTCTCGTCGGCGCGACCGGCAGTGGCAAGACAACGGTTATCAATCTCCTGTCAAAGTTCTATCGTGCGCAGAAAGGGACGATCCGCATCGACGGATTGGATCTTGATGTGATCGATCGCCGTGCCCTACGACGAGCCATGGCAATCGTGCTTCAGGATGTCTTTCTGTTCTCCGGAGACATCCTCACCAACATCCGCCTCAACAACACATCGATTTCCGAATCATCCGTCCGTCATATCTCTGAACTCGTCTGCGCCAACCGATTCATCTCACGTCTGCCAGGCACGTATCAACACATTCTGGATGAGGGGGGTGGCGGATTGAGTCAGGGGCAGCGGCAGTTACTGGCGTTCGCACGGGCACTGGTACACGATCCCTCGATTCTGGTGCTCGACGAGGCCACGGCGAACATCGATTCCGAGACCGAGCGATGGATTCAGGAGGCGCTTGAGACGATGCTTGCGCGCCGGACATCGGTCGTCGTCGCACATCGATTATCGACCATCAAAAAGGCGGATCGCATCATCGTGCTGCACCGCGGGAGAATCCGCGAAGAGGGGACGCACACGGAACTGCTGGCTCGAAAGGGGATTTACTACAAACTCTATCAACTCCAGTACCGCCATCAGGATCTCGCCTAGCGAATTCGAGGGACACCTTACTTAACTCAACATGACGATTCGTCGAGACTCGCTTTCGCGAGCGATGGTTTCTGGTGACTCTCGATTGGACAATCGCCCGGAAATTTAAGAAAATCGCGACCATGAGTGGCTTTCAGTCTGACATGTCGAGCTGGGCGTCCGGAGTAGGACCGGCGAAACAAGCCGCGTGATATGATTACCTCTCGGGAATTACTCAGAGATTATTCCGATGAGGCGCTCATGCTGCTCGTCCGTGACGGGGATCACAAGGCCTTCGAGGAACTACTCCGGCGATACGAAAAGCAGCTCTTGAGTTTCTTCTATCGGCAGACATCGGATTATGACGGAGCCAAAGACCTGGTCATGGACGTGTTTCTCAAGCTGTACCAGGCCGCCCCCCGTTACGAACCTCGCGCCAAGTTTTCAACTTACATCTACCAGATCGCCCGTAACCTGAGCATCAATGAGTTTAAAAAACGACAGTTCCGGAAAACGTCGAGTCTGGATGAGATGGATGAGGAGGATGGGATCGAGATTGCCGGGAACGAGCCCAATGCAATGGAGATCATGGAGCGGAAGGAGAAGCAGCAGATGGTACAGATGGCTCTGAACAGTTTGAATGAGGAGCAGCGGACCATATTGATTCTGACGGAGTATCAGGGACTTCCGATCGATCGGGTCGCGCAAATCATGGGCTGCAGCGTCGGAACGATCAAATCGCGGATGTTCCGTGCGCGACAACGCATCAAAGAGTGGATGGTGGAACATGGATTGTAAAATCGTGCAGAAGCGATTGAGCGATTACCGGATGGGGATGTTGAGCGGACAAGAGCATGCACTCATTGACCAGCATCTCTCGAATTGTGCCAACTGTCGAGCGGCGTTGAAGGATGAGGAATCCGTGTCGTCCTTTCTGCGACAGACCGGGGATCTCGCACCGCCGGACACCAGCGTCGCATCGGAACTGATGCAGAAACTCAAACAGAAGGACCGCGAAACGCGAAACTGGACGGGACGTCATTCGCCGTTCATCCGGGGCGCAGTGATTGGTCTGATCGGCGTCTTGTTCGCTCTGGTCGGAGTTCTGATCATTCGGTATTCGCGTGACAATAGCGCGTATTTTCCGACTTATGGACCGGTTGGATTCACCCTTGTCGGAGACCCGGACGAAGATGAGGGTGAACTGTGGAAATCACTCCCGGGCATGCCCGCAGGCGGGCGCTCGGTGCACAATATTCAGATTCCGGTCAAGCAACCGGATCCGGATGCGCCGGACTCCAATGGCCGCGTGATTCATACGTTTGAACTCGGAACGGACAGAGATACGACCGATGAGATGCCGGTTCGAGACAAAGAAGGGAAGTAGACATGACCAGGAACGGATGGATTCTGTGGATTTTCTGCACGCAGTTGATACTGGCGCGGACGCCTCCGGTCGAACGTGCAAACAGATTGTTTCTGGAAAGTGATTTCACTCAGGCCATCCAGGTTTATCAGGAAGCCGTGGCCAGTCCGCTGGACGAAGCCGACAAACCCTTTGCGCTCTATATGCTCGGACTATCCTACTATCGCATCGGTGATCTCGATATGGGTGGCCGCGTGCTCTGGAAACTCGTTTCCGAATATCCCGACTTCGCTCTGACCGACAACGCTTACCTCGAAATGGCGAATCGAACTTCAACCCGTGGGCAGTCGGCCTGGTCGGAAGCTCAGATTCAGTATGAAGCGCTCCTGATCCGGCATCCGAATTCGGAGAGTATTCCGGAAGCGCTCCTGGGGGTGGCGCGGATTCGCACGAAACTGAGGGCGTTCGATGCAGCTGAACAGGCACTCAACCGCCTAGTGAAGTACTATTCCGATCACCCGGCCTGCACACCTGGCCTCTTCGAACTCGGGATGCTGCAGTCGCACCCCGGCAACCCCGCCCGTTCGGCATCTCTCGCCATCCAAAACCTCAATCTGTTCGTCACCCGACCGGACTCGGACGAAATAATGCAATCTCTCGCCTGGTTCCATCTCGGAATCCTTTACTGGGAAGAGGGAGCATCGGAAGAGGCCGTGTCGGCTTTCCATAACCTGATCGTCCGCTTTCCTTCTTCTCCGATGGCGTCCACCGCGCAGACCTCCATAGCCGAAATATACTCGGGGATCAAACTCTACGGCAAAGCCCGGGACGCCTATCGGCAACTCATCGAAAACTTCATGTTGCCGCAGCAGGTCAAGCTCGATGTGCGTCAGATCATGGAGTCGCTCGAGGCGCGGGAAACGGGTAAGATGCAGGTGAGTGCATGGAAGGCCGAAGTCGACGATGGGAAGACCCTGGCAGTCTACTCGGGCGACGTGCGGATTACGGTGGGGAAGATGGTCAGTGAGGCTGACAGCGCTGAAGTCGAGATCAAGAGCGGTGACATGCAGGCTTCCGGGCATGTCCGACTGACATGGGGGGATGAGGTGTTAATACATGCGGATGCATTGAGCGGCGACATGACGAAAGGCATTCTCACCCTAACGGGTAATGTCAGTGTGCGTCAGAAAAATCGATCGGATGCGGACGGGCGCTTCGATGCCATCACTCTCAATCTCAGTGACGGCAAATGGAAAGCCGCGCCGCCCGGCGTAAAACGGTGAAACATGGAAATGAGATTCGAAAGAAGCCTGCGAGGACTGATCGTCGTGCTTACCGTCATCGCCATGGCGGGATGCGTTGCACGTCACCACGCCCGGCTCGGCTTGAGGTATCTCGATGACGGAAACTCCGAACGGGCCGTCATGGAACTGGCCGAAGCCCATCGACTCAAACCGGGCGATCTTGAAATCGAGATGAACTGGAATCGTGCGCGAATCCAGGCGGCGGCTGCGAACGCGGCCCGCGGCCGCGAAATGCTTGATTCGGGTGATCGGGCAGGTGCGCGCGACGCGTTTACGCGCGCGCTGGAATACGATCCGCTCAACGCTGCGGCAAACGATGGAATCCGGGCGATCGATACACCTCCGACTCCGATAGAGACACAGAAACCCGAGACGCCGGACCAGACGGAATCCGAACGGATCTCGTTCGCTTTCCAAGACACCGATCTGGGCGAAATCATCCGGGCAATCGGACAGGTGGGAGGGATGAACGTGCTGGTCGACGATACGGCCGGCGTCAACCGGCTCGTCACCGTGACACTCGATCGGGTCACACCGCGTCAGGCGATCGACGATCTGGCGCTCACGTTCGGATTGTTGGTCGTGCAGGTTGGACCGGAGGAACTGCTGATCGCGCAAGATTCGCAGGAAAACCGCGAGCGTTTCACCTGCGAGGAAGTGCGGATGTTCACCCTACAATACGCCGACGCGGGAAAAATCAAGAAAATGCTCGAACCGCTCATGAAAAGTTCGGTTGTTCTGGCCGACGAGCATCTCAATGCAGTGGTCATCCGGACCGATTCCGCGCAGATGGACATGGCGTCGCAGCTCATCGAATCGATGGATGCGCGCGAGTCCGAAGTGATGATCGGCATGGAAATTCTGGAGGTCAGCCGCGGCAACCTCCAGCGCCTCGGCATCGATCTGGGTGACAACCCTCTCGTACGAGCGACCATCGGCGGCGCGGTGCGTGAACAGGGCGAGGGGGGGACGCTCACAGTCGAGGACATCAATCGTCTCGACCAGAATCAGCTCTTCATCACCTTCCCGTCGCTCTATCTGAATCTGCTCAAGAAGGATTCCGGCACCCGCATTCTCGCGCAACCCCAATTGCGCATTCTGAACCGGAATGCGGCGCGGTTTCATGTCGGTGAGAAGATTCCGCTGAAGGTGACGACGAGCCGGTATCGGGATACGTCCGAGGAGACGTCAGTTTACGAGTATCGCGATGTCGGCATTCTGCTCGAGATCACCCCGAACGTGCTGAGCAACGACGAACTTGCGCTGGATGTGAAGATCGAGATCAGCTCGATTGTGAAGGAAAGCGATACGGGGCAGCCGACGATTGGTACGCGCGAGATCAAGACTGTGCTGAGACTGCGGCACGGAGAAACCGAACTGATCGCGGGACTGCTGAAGAACGAGGAACGTTCGGGAATCGCAAAAATTCCACTCGTGGGCGATATCCCGATGCTCGGCCGCCTGTTTTCGACATCCGGCAGCGACAAGAACCAGACCGATATTGTGATCTCGCTGACCCCGGTTCTGCTCGATCGTGGCCGGCGCGCGCCTGCGGAACAGGTTGTCTGGGCCGATCGACACGGACGAAGACCGGCGGCGTCGCTCCCGGGCCGGATCACGGATTCCGGCTTTCGAAAGGAGTCGACAACAGGAAGGATGAACGACGCTCCATCGGCCGCGTCGCAGGGTGAGGAGAGCACACCGACACCTGCTCCCGATGCACCGGGCCTCACGGTCGTCCGGATCGATCCGGCTGAGTCCGAACTGGCGCGCGGGACGAAAAAGGTTCTGTCCGTGCGGATCGACGAG
>CAYYMM010000153.1:0-8257 GCA_964472395.1 uncultured bacterium
GCAACTCGATCAGCCAGACGTCGCCGGGACGGAGCGCCGAGGATGCGGTATCGAACCATGCGCCCAGGGGTTCGGGGTAGTCGTCGATATCGATCGCGACGCCGCCGGCCTCGACAGCCGGAGCAATGCCGGTGATGCCGTACTCGTTTTCCCTCCCGGCAACCTCGCCCATAACCGCCGTGCCGTGATCGATGTAGGACTGATCCGGTGTTCCCGCGGTGAAGAACGGTGTCGGCAGATCTTCGTGCGTCCAGTTCCAGCAAAGCTCGACGTCGATGAACCGGACATCTTCACCCTTGCCATTATCGAGCGCCCATGCTGCGGGCACGTTGATGCCGACCGGTGCCGCGCCGTGATAGCCCTGTTGAGAGGTGTAATCCGGCGTGTCGAATTCGAGCGGCAGCGTGTATCCGCGGGGAAGTTCCGGGATCGGTTCGGCATAAGCGGTTTCGACGATCGGCATCGCGCGAAGATCCCGCAGAATGCGCGCGGCGTCTTCCGGAGTATTCGGGCGGAGAACATAATACAGGTTCAGATCAGCCAGTTCCCGACCCGTCCGTGCCTCGCCGGTCTGTTTCTCGAACTCGTATTCGGATTCGGCGCGCTTGAAGAGTCTTTCGAATGAAACATCCCGGTTCCTGTTCAGGAGTTCCCGGATCGCCGCCGGTTCAGTCCCATCGGGAAAACGGATTGTCCCGTCTCTCAGGCGAAGACCGGTACCCTCATCGAACTTGATGACGAGAAGATTCCAGTGGGAATGGGAAAAATCGTCCGCGGGAGCCCGTTCCGTAAACACGGCACGGGGAACCAGGACGCCTGCCGATACAGGCAGCGCAATCATCAACGCCAGAACGAGCGACATGTGTTTAGCGATCATGGTAAAACCTCCTGAAACGCGTATGCCCGATCTGACTGCAAGAATCCTTCCAAGCAATCAAACCCGCTGGAGATAATTGCGGGAGGCATCCGCGATGGCGGATTCGACAGGATGCGTCAGGCGACGCTGCTGCGTGATCAGATAATAACGCTCATGAAGATCCGTCAGGGCACCGATCCGCACCGTACCGGAACCCGGTTCGATTTCACTCTCGACCGCAGCCCGGACAGGGAAGATGCCGTGACCGCTGAGGCCGGCACAGCGGATGATGCCGGGATCGTCGCTCTCAATGGCGATCGAAACAGAAATGCCCCGGTCCGTGAACCATCGCTCGATCAGGGCACGCATCGCGGACTGCGCGGTGGGAAGAATCAGCGGGAAACGCGCGACGGATTGCGGGAAACCATCGGTGCACGCCTGAGCGATATCATGCGGGGCGTACAGCAGAATCTGGGTTTTCCCGAGTAGATGACGATGAATGTCATATCCGGGATGCTTGGGAGGGGGCATATCGGCAAGAATCATATGAAGTTTGCTATGCGCAAGTTCCCGGATCAGAATCTTGGATTCACCGCGCAGAATCTGGAGATGATGCTCGCGGGCCGCCTCAAATGCGGGCTGAAGCAGCCGGGATGCGATCGTGGCGGGAATCGAGTGCACGAGGCCGATGCGCAGAAGAGCGCGCCGGGAGCGCGATACGCCATGCGCCACATCGACCATCTCGGAACATAAACGAAACACCTCCGATGCATACCCCAAGACATCAAAACCCACGGCCGTCAACGCAAGCCCTTCACGGCGACGATCGAAGAGACGGTTTCCGAGAACCTCTTCGAGCGCGTGAATCTGAGCGCTGATGGTCGAATGAGACAGACTCAGGCGGGAAGCCGCACGTGTCAGACTCCCCTCCTGAGCCACAATCCAGAAATAATACAGATGATTGTAGTTCAATCGATGCATGGATGTATTGTAGGAAAAAACGAAAACATTTGTCAAAATTTCGTAATTACCTTCCTTTGATCTCGCGTGTATTGGTAATGAGGAGGTCTGATGGGTCACAGGAAAAAATTATCCAATCATGCTCCGCTTTTCGATCCGGAACGATATCGGCCGGAAGTGTTTCGCCAAACGGCACACGACTATCTGCATGCAATCGAGTCTGCCGATGATCTCGAAACCGCCCGAAAAACCCTGTTGTCGAAGATTGGCAGGATCGAACGGGCGAATGATCGGGATGAACAGAGCGATATGCAGCAAACGGCTGTGAAGCGCGATTGTATCCGGGCGTTTCGCGGCATTCTGAGTGCGCGGGCGGATCGGCGAGCGTCGTTCAGTGTTGCCCGGCGTCTCTGGGAGATCGCCCGAGGCGCTGAACCCGTCGATCTCGGACCGGGTTTTTTCGCCGAGCTGACGCATATGATCGAGGGGATTAACGGACAGGTTCGAAATTCCTTTTTCGATCCGGATGATCGGGAAACAACGGATGTGGAGGCCGATCCGGTGAAGCGTTCGGAGATGCTCGATCGCCTGTGGTCTCGGGTTGAAAGGCGTCTTTCCGGATATCCGGATGGTTTGAGCGTCGATACATCTGCACGTCGCAGCCGGAGGCGACAGCACATCGCGCGAGCGCTTGGTGCAACCGAAGATGATTTTTATTCATGGAAGTGGCAGATCGAGCATCTGATCGTTGATGAGGAGCAGCTCTGCAAACTAGTATGCGTATCATCTGATGAAATCGAGGCCGTGCGGAGGAGCCGGGCGTTGCGACTGCCGTTTGCGATCACGCCATATTATGCCTCATTGATGGATGACGACCCTGAGGCGGGGCGGGATCGGGCGATACGTGCTCAGGTTCTGCCCACACTGGAGTATACCGAATCGATTCCGAAGACCCGTGAATTGCGGGCGCAATTCTGTGATTTCATGAAGGAGGGTTCGACATCGCCTGCACCGCTCGTCACTCGGCGCTACCCGGCCGTCGCGATCGTGAAACCCTTCAACTCATGTCCGCAGATTTGCGTGTATTGTCAGCGTAACTGGGAGATCGAAGAGGCGATGGCGGATTCGGCGATGGCGTCCGGATCGCAGTTGCGTGCCGCAATTCGATACATCGATCAGCACCCGGCAATCGGTGAGGTGTTGGTCACGGGAGGCGATCCGCTCGCACTGCCGGATGCGGTCATCCTTGACATTCTAAGGCGCATTGCCGCTATCCCGCATGTGCAGGTGATACGGATCGGCACGAGAACCCCGGTGACGATGCCGATGCGCATCACCGCGGGCCTCGCGGCGGAACTCGGTAAACTCAGAATTCCCGGACTCCGCGAGGTTTGTGTGATGACGCATGTCGAGCATCCCTATGAGGTGACGCCCGAGTTTGTCCTGGCGGTCGATCAGCTGAAACGACAGGGAATCTCGGTGTACAATCAGATGGTCTTCACCTTGTTCGTGTCCCGGCGATTCGAAGCGGCCCGGCTCCGGATGCTTCTCAGGAGGGCGGGCGTCGATCCTTACTACACATTCGTTCCCAAAGGCAAGGAAGAGACGGCGCTGTACCGGGTGCCCCTGGCCCGGGTCCTTCAGGAACAGAAGGAAGAGGCCCGTTTATTGCCCGGTCTATGTCGGACCGACGAGGCCGTCTACAATGTGCCGGGACTCGGGAAGAACTACGTCCGCGCGTTCCAGCATCGGGATCTGCTGAGTATTCTGGCCGACGGATCGAGAGTGTATGATTTTCACCCCTGGGAAAAGAAAATCGTGGCTCAGGAATCATTCGTCGCCCATGACACGCCGATCCTGGATTATCTCAATCGCCTGGCTGCGATCGGGGAAGACCCTTCCGACTATGCCAGTATCTGGAATTATTACTGACCGACCATCGTCCGGGGGGATCCATTCGGATCAGCACCGGAAATTCCCGATGGCACGCTCCATTTCCGCCTTCCACGCCCCATCCATCCACGCCGCCCGCACCGCATTGACATGCAATTGCACGATCTCCTCACGCGTGAACCCGTGATGCCGGATCAATGCCCGATACTCGTCCATCAGCGAATTCCCGAACATCGCGGGATCATCCGTGTGAATGGAGATGTTCAACCCATGATCGAAAAACTGACGCACCGGATGCGCTTCGATCGACGGCACAACCGAGGTTCTCACGTTGGAAATCGGACACAGTTCGATCGGAATCTGCATGTCCGCCAGTCGATCCATCAACTCGGGATCTTCGATCGCCCGCGTCCCATGCCCGATCCGATCCGCCCGCAGCACAAACAGCGCACCTCGGATGCTGTTCGGCCCGTCCGCCTCACCCGCATGCGCGGTCGTCCGGAATCCGAGTTTCCGGGCGGCTTCGAACACTTCAGCGAAGGGTTCCGGCGGAAATGCATGCTCGGAACCGCCGATTCCGATTCCCACGACCCCCATCCCGCGAACCTCACTGACCGCCCTCAGCGTGTCGAACGCCCGCTCCGGCCCGAAATCCCGCACGAGATCCGCAATCAGATGGATCCGGATCGACGGCACGGCATCCAGCCCCTTCCGGATCGCTTCGGTCAGTCGTTGCGGCGTCAGACCGATCCGCGCGAAATCCGGGGGCGAATAGAACATCTCGGCATACCGGATGTTTTGCTCCGCGAGATTCTCGGCGACACGCCGCGCGATGAATGTGAAATCGTCATACTCGCGCAGGAACCGGTTTTTCCAAACCCAGGTGTCGATGAAGTGCGGAAAATCGACGAACCGGAATCGGCGGTCGAGAGACGCACGATCCGGCGCCTGGAAATCACCGCCATGCTTGCAGATCAGTTCCCAGAGGGCGTCGAGCGGAATCGCGCCTTCGAGATGCACGTGCAGTTCCACCTTCGGAATCGCCGTGAGCCAGGCATCGGGATCCCGTGCAGCGTATTCAGATCGGCCGGTCAAGACACCCCCTCACATCGATGTCCCAGCGCCTTTTTGCATCATCCAGATCGATCTCGGGCATGTGCGATCGGACCAGATCGAGCACCTCCTGAATCAAAGCATCCAGGCGCCCGATCGCCACTCTCCGGTCGCCGTTCACGATATCCAGGATCTTCGGCCACAGATTCGATGGCACGATGGGCATTTTCCCATACTCATACTCGATCCATCTGGGCTCCATCGGCGAATAATAGGTGTGATTGAGGGCAGCCAGAATGGTGAGGAGTCTCTTGATCGTCGCGCAGATCGCGTCCTGAACGAACAGGAATTCGCCGCGGTTCAAGCCCTGGTTTTCGAGCACGCCGTTCCAGAAGAAACCCAGGCTGTTCCGCACGATGCGAACGGCTAGTTCATGCGGATATGGGGTCACTTCCGCACAGAGTGTCCGATAGAGATCCTGACCGTGGAGAACCTCCGCGTTCAGAAATCCACCGATGGTCTTGAGTACCGGCGGCGTCGCCTCGAATCGCTCCATCACCCCCTGCGTCATCGCCCTCCAGTCACTCACCGTCGTCCCCCCGAACTCGACGATCAGAGTCCCTGCATAATACAGCTCGAAGCATGATCGGCTCTGCTCCCAGAACTCGTTCATCTTCCGCTGCAATCCGAATGTGCGGGTGAGGGGTGCCTGGTCGATCCAGTTCCGGTCGATCGTATCCCAGTATACGACGATATCGAGATCCGAGTATTGATCCGAGATGCCTTTTGCCGGAGAGCCTCCCAGAACGACGAGACGGACGTCCGGATGGGCGATGTAGGGTGCGGCGAGATCCCGTGCGAGATCGATCCGCCAGATGCTGTCCCGAGTCGGTGTTTTCATTGGTGTGCTCCTTTCGATGCATGATGGTATCACGTTCCACTGCCTCATGCATACGTGAAAGGAGGCAACAGGTTCATTCTCTCAGAGCCATTTGTATGCGGCGATGAACTGCGCCAGGAACCACAGGCCCACGACGACCGCGCCGAGCGTGATGGCATACGATCTGAAATGCGCCATGGTGGCGGGTTCGCCTTCCGAGGTCAGCCCATCGAGATGTTTGATATCGATGTAGCGGGCGGCGATCATGAGCAGGGTCGTGGCGAAATACACGATGTCGGCCAGTGCAATCGCCCGTATACCACGCCCGGCGATCCCGAACCAGCAGATTCCCAGAACGGCGTTTCCATAAAGGAGCCATGCGAGACGGATCATGAGATTGAGGACCGGAGCGGTTTTCGGGGGAGGACCCGGGGGCGGTGTGGGGGGCAGGGGTTGCTGAGCAGTGGGAGGGGTCTGGGCCCCGGTTGGTCGAATGGGATTCTTTTTAGATGATTTCATAAGGCCTCCATACAGGCAACATGCCTGCCCGGTCGGCTGGCGGCCCGACCAACCGGTTGAGACCTCCTCCGGAAAAACGATCCGGAGAACCCTTATAGATAACTGATTTTATCGCAATACGTTCCGGCGAATCTGCGACGGGGTCATCGTCCGTTTCCGGAACCCGGTGCGTATTCCATCATTTCGACTTGCGAAACACATCGAAAAACTTGCTCAGGGCTGGTTTTTCGAGACCGGCCACCTGCTCGAGTTCCCCGGCATCCAGCCAGACTCCCTCGCACCCGGTGCACTTGTCGATCCGGATGCTGCGAAAATCCAATTCGACGAGTGCCAGTCCGCATTTCGGGCAGCGCATGAAATGGACTTCCTTCAGCGTTTCGCGTTCGGTGTCTTCCATTTTCTGCTGAAATTCGTCCTTGATCTTCTTGAGACGTTCGAATTCCAGCCTGGCGAAATATTCCTCTTCCTTCGAACTCGGTTTGACCGGCATGGGTTCCTCCTTCACGTGCAGTAATCGAACGCGTTACCGCGCATCATGGCACGCGCTTGTCAGACGCGAACATCCCAATTATAATCAAATGGATCCATGTCAGACAAGGAGGATCTCAATGAAATACGGCGCAAGAAACATGCTGAAAGCCAGAGTGAAATCAGTTAAGAGCGACGAGGTTATGTCATTGGTGAAGTTTGAAGTGGAAATGCCTGCCGAAATGGCATCGGTGTTGACGACGGAATCCGTTCAGGACCTCGATCTCAAACCGGGCGATACTGTCCACCTGGTCATCAAAGCGATTCACGTGCTCCCTGTTCGCGACTGAACGCTGCTCCCGGTCCATTCAATCGATCTCAGGCGTCAATTGGAGGAATAGTGTATGGCAACACGTCAGTTCCCTGTCATGATCAACAACGATATCCCATCAATCCGGGACGGTGTCGAAGCGTTCACTCCCGGTACGCACCGCCGCTCGTATCTCATGTTCCACGAACTCGCCCACGACATGCTCTTCCCCCTCCACTTCGTCTCGCCATACGACTACAACTGGGAAACCGATGAGATCGACGGGTACTATCAGTCGGACGGACGGACGTTCCACCCTGTCGCGCGCTCCTTCAAACCATCGTTCATTTTCGACAAGGCCTCCGGCGCAGATCCGCACTGCACGGCCGTGATCGATCATTTCGAATCCGCCGGCATCCCCATTTTCGGCTCCAGGGATCTCGCACGCCTGTGCTGCGACAAATGGCGCATCTACATGCAGTTCGCCCGCTTCAGCCCGCTCACCGCCCTGCTCCCCCAGGACCGATCGCTCATGGTCGAACACATGTTCCGTTTCTTCGACAAGATGGACCGGACATACACCCGTCACGACAACCGCGTCGTCGTCAAACCGCTCCACGGGTTCCAAAGCCGCGGCATCCACCGGATCTCGCGCGGCCCCGCGGGACTCGAAATGCACATGCTCTTCGGTGGCCAGATCGGCGGCGACGACATCGACCGGCATCTCGAATTCATGTCAACCACACCCTACCTGATCCAGGCCTGGGTCAATACCGGCGCGGGCATCCCCGGCGTCGGGTTGGAAGGCGATGCGCACGACGTCCGCTTCATTTTCCGGATCCGGGAACGTGGAGAAGCCGAATTCATCATGCTCTACGTCAAAACACTCGACGGCATGAAATACATCCCGCTCGCGGATTTCGCCCGATCCAATCCGTTTGAGGTGGTCAATCCGATCGCTGACTGGATGGCCGCCCACTTCCCCTACGGTATTTTCTCGGTTGACGTGATGCGCGATGAAAGCGGTCGCTGGTTTCTCACGGAATTGAACGATCAGGTCGGTCTGACTCTCGATTTCGATCAGCCTCAGGAAGTCGCCGAAATGGAGCGGTTCATGCGCATCTATCTGCACGAAATGATTCGGTATTCCAGCCAGACACGCGCCATCAGCCGGTGATGAAGACACCGTACTGCAGTCGATACCAGAACGGATATCCCAGACAGATTGCGGCATACAAAACCGACAGCAATAGAAACCGCAGCGCCGCCTGACGAATGCGCCCATCGGACGCCTCCAGGGCAGGACGGTTGCCCCCGA
>CAYYMM010000154.1:0-8204 GCA_964472395.1 uncultured bacterium
GCACCGGAGTGCGGAGCGCGCATCCTTACCATCTCGAGGAGTTCCCATACCGTCTTGAAGCAGGAACGCAGAATCTGGCTGGAATCGCCGGTTTGTCAGCAGGGCTGGACTGGGTCATGAGCAAGGGGCTTGAGGCGATTCGAGTCCATGAAATCTCGTTGCTTGGCCGTCTCCAGGACGGTTTTTCACAAATACCCGGTGTTACGATCTGGGGCACGAAACGGTTGGATCGGCGTGTGGCGACCATGTCCATCACCCTCGCCAACTACGATGCCGCCGATGTCGGAACGATACTGGATGTCGACTACGGGATACAGACACGCACCGGTCTGCATTGCGCTCCGTTGATCCATGATCATTACGGGACATCACCGCGGGGAACCATTCGGTTCTCGATCGGACCATTCAACACGGAGGCACACATCGAAACGGCAATTCGGGCGGTTCGCGAGATCGCTTCGGATAGACCGGTTTAACATCAGGGAGGACACGCATGTCGAATCAGAAAATCGAATTTGATCCGGACGGTTTCATGAAGGATCCGCATCTCTGGAATGATGAAGTCGCACAGGCGATCGCCACGGAAGAAGGAATCTCGGAGATGTCGGACGATCACTGGAAATTGGTCCGATTCATCCGTGAGTACTGGCTCAAACATGATCTCGCTCCCGCAGTCCGCCTGATCTGCCAGGAAACGGGTCTGGGAGTCAGGACGATGTATAAGCTGTTTACTGCCGGACCCGCACGGGGTGCATGTCGAGTCGCGGGCCTTCCGAAACCGGACGGGTGCGTATAGCCGGGCCATTGGTTGTCATATGAATCGCCTGTTAGTGCTTGCCAGCCTTTTATGGACCGGCATCTCGTTGTTCACTCAGTTGATCAGCGCATGGGGCGGCGGACGAAAAACGTCCGCTGTGCGCTCCGGAGATCCCTGGCGGGGTGTGGTCTATAATTTCACGTCGACTATGCTCCCATCTCGGAAAGAAACAGCGAACCAACATCCGGTAAATTTTCTGGCCGGAGTTATCATGCACATCGGTGCGTGTCTTTCCATACTCCTAATTCTTCTGGTTTCACTGTTGAATCACCGCTTCAGTATCCCATTCCTGTTCCCTGCGATCCTGCTTGCGGGTATGACAGCGTGCACATACCTGCTTCTCCATCGGATCCGCAAAACAGACCTGGCAGCCATCAGTGTTCCCGATGACTACATCGCTTCCCTGATGACTTTGTTTTTAATTTGTGTCGCTTTCCTGAATGAAATCAACGGCATATCACACTCTCAACTCACCGCCTTCACGATTCTTTTCTTCATCTATTTCCCACTCGGGAAACTCAGACACTCTGTCTTTTTCTTCGCCGCCCGATACGATCTCGGTAAGCGTCTGGGTTATCGCGGCACGTATCCCACACCCGGGCAATCTCTGACTCGTCATGGAGACCGTTCCGATGAACGCCACTCTTGAATCAACCAATCTCCGTTCAGATCGGGTGAAACGCGCCATTCAGGTGTTGAGCGAATCGATGCGCGGTCTGGCGGCATTCCATGTGAACGCATGTGTACGATGCGGATTGTGCGGCGATACCTGCCATGTCCATCAGGCTGAACCGGTTCCGGAAAACCTGCCCGGTGCGAAGATGTCGAAAGTGGCGGCATTTTATCGCCGATACCATACATTGCTCGGCAAAGTCGCCCCCTTCCTGGTCGGGGCTCGTGATATCACCGAATCATCTCTGGAGGAACTTGTCGAGCATGTCTACGGTCGCTGCACGGCATGTGGAAGATGTTCACTCCATTGCTCCGTCGGCGCCGATATCGCATCGGTCATCAAGGCTGGCAGAAACATGCTCGTCGCGGCAGGTCTCGTTCCGCAAAACCTGCAGGCAGTCGTCGACAACCAGTTGACTACCGGCAACCAGATGAGAATCACGGAACAGGAGATCAGGGATACGGCGAACTGGATCGCCGGTGATCTCGAGATGGAAATGGGACTGGGTCAGATCGAGATCCCGGTCGACAGGCAGGACGTGGATTTCCTCTATCTTGTCAATCCTCGCGAAATCAAGTTTTTCCCGCTCTCACTGATGAGTGCTGCCGGGATTTTTCACGTCGCGGGGGCGAGTTGGACGATGTCGAGTCAATTCTGTGATGTCACAAATTACGGGCTCTTTTCGGGAGACAATCAGGCAGCCTTCCAGATCACCCAGAATGTGCTCGATGAAGCGGAACGCCTTCGCGTGAAACGGATCATCCTCTCGGAATGCGGACATGGATTCCGATCATTTCGCTGGGAGGGTCCGGACTGGCGGGGCAGTCCCTACCCGATCGAGGTTCGCAGTGTGCTCGAGTTGCTGCTCGAGTATCTCGAAAATGGGACAGTTATCGTCGACCCCACCCGGAATCCGGAGCGGGTGACTCTCCACGATCCCTGTAATTTGGTTCGGTGGGGAGGATTGATCGAGCCCCAGCGTGAGATATTGAAACGGTGTGTGATGGATTTCGTTGAGATGACCCCGAATCGCGCCAGCAATTTTTGTTGCGGCGGAGGTGGCGGGATGCTTTCGATGAGCGAATACGGAGATCGCAGGACGCTCTCCGGCAAACGGAAGGCGGATCAGATTCGGAAAACGGGAGCGAAGATCGTTGCGACACCCTGTCACAACTGTGCCGATCAACTGCTCGATCTGACCAAGAAGATGAAACTCGGGGTGAGCATCCAGTCCGTGACGGAACTGGTTTACAACGCAATGGTTGTTTCATGACCCTCATGATGCATAACGACGACCTGATCCCGTTTCTGATCGATGTTTCATCCGCGATCGGTGATTTGTCCCGGGCAATCGGCATCCACTCGGACGAGTTTCTGAATCGGGTGTACCCGTCATTCGTTTCGCGTGATGAACTCCTCACTCAATGCCATGCCTGTCCGGAACTCGGGCGTCCGGATACCGCTGTCAGCGTTTCTCCGGAAGGTTCACTGAAGGCGATCCCTTATCCGGAGCTGTTCCCGGAACTCAGGGAGAAGGTTCTGATCAGCATCTCCCGTGCCCTGCCTCATTCGACTCATCCACCGATGACGGAATATCTGATTGGGGTTGCGCGGTATTTCGAAACACCATCATTTTCGAATTACCTCGACATGAGTTCATTGTGGATGTCGACGGTCGACTTACCCGTCATCATGCCGGTCGTTTCCGACGAGACATATTGCGACTCGCGATGCGGGCTTAAAGGCACGATCGATTCGGCGGTCTTCATCGCCGATCCTCAGTTGTCTGACATTCTGTCACTGCCCTCGCGCACATGGGCATCCTTTCTGAAAAGGCTGCCGATTGCAGTCGACGCGCTTCCTGTGGCAGGGATGTCATCGAGGGTTTATCGCACTGCCGCTCTGGACGGCGCCCTGCCGAATATGAAGCTTCGAGCTTGGAACCTGCCCAATCCTCATGATGTTCGTCGGCTGAAAGGGACGCATCAGATCATTATCTACGAGAACACCCGTACTGCATTCGAATCGGATCTGAAACCAGCACTTCGCAGGATCTTCAATTCCCTGACACTTCGGCACACCGACGACATGCTCTTCGATGGTTTGATCCGCACGCTGTCCGCCCATGAACTCGGGCACAATTATGCCTGCTTCGGGAACGCTCGCTTGCTGAACGATCTTCACGATACGTTTGAGGAAATGAAAGCCAACATCCTGCCTCTTCTCTGGGTCTGTTTCTGTCTCGAATCGGGACTCATGGCGCTTGACGATGCTGTTGCCGCCATCTGCATTTATCTCGCACTGGATCTTCAGGATTGTATTCTGGCCCGTGAAACACTTTCGCGTCGCTGCTACTGCCTCGCGACCGCTCTCCAGATGAATTTTATGCTGGAGCATTCCGCCATCTCCATCGACAACGGCGATATCCGGATCGATCTCAACGCGATCTGGAATTCAAACATCGATCTACTCAGAATTTGCTTGGCCATCATGGCGAATGGCGATCGGGATTCCGCGGACAGGTTGATCCAGAGTTACGGCAGCATCGTCCCCTACCAGAAGACACTCGACCGCATGATCGCCGCATCCGGTTCGGTCTGAAGACGGCGATCGCTTACCTTATTCCGGGCAATCCGGTTCAAAACCGAATTGAACGGTTTCCATGCCCAGAATCACCTGAGTCATCCCTTCATCCAGCATTCCGGCCAGAAAAGTGATCTGCGGGATCGAGACAGATGATTCAGGCCAGGTGAACGCCATGTCGTGCGCAGCGGTGTCGAAGGCCGAAACGGACAGTGATTGGAAATCGTAGCCTTCCGAGTGATGCACGAACGAGGGCCAGAACCAGTAGTCGTCGGCAAGATTCAGGACGAGGAACAGGCGGCCGGACAAGGACGTCTGCGTTGGATTCACCACATCGAAAATCATGGTGAACGGATCCCCCGAGGCATAACAGGTCTGGTTCACCTCGAGATCGAGATGTGCCGGAACCGCCCGGTCGGATGTCCAGTCAAGAGCTTTGTCAAGGATGACATCGAGATCCGGCAGATCCTTGATATCATCGAGCGAGTATGGAAAGAAAAGGGTGCGAGATAGCCCTGCATCGAATCGGATCGCGCCTGCGGCAGCCTGGTTGCTCGTGAAGTGGACCGCGACAATCCCGCCATTGATGCCTTCAATGACATCCGGTTCCATAATGACATTGTCCACCTTCTTTTTAAGGCGGTATTCGAGACCGTCGCCGAACGGGTCCGATGGCTCACCCGCCAGCATGTAATCATCGGCATTCTTCGAGATGAACCGGATTCCGAACCGCGTTTCCAGAAACTCCGTGCCTCCGGACAGTCGATTGATCTGCCTGGCCGCATCCCAGCCACTCAGGACGACCGCGCCTCCCATATCACAGAATGCGCTGAGCGTTTCGAGCATCGTGGCGGGTGGGGTCGAGTGACACATGTAGATGACCGTGTTTCCCGTGTAGCGTTTGAGGTCTCTCGAGGAAGGTCGTCCGCGGAATTCGACGTCCCAGATCGCCGGAGTCATGCCGAGGTGTTCCAAGGCTTCCAGCACGGCGGACTGATCGATCGTCTTTCCGATTTCGTTGATGAGAATGACCGGAGCAGGAAGCAGGGGGACGGAGGAGAAGCGAAGTATGGATGAAAAGACGGCAGTATTGCCAAGTCCATCGACCGTGATGATATCGACCATGAAGTTATCCGGTTCCGGAGGAATCGAGCAGGTTGCGGAGTAAATACCGTCACCTGCGGTTCGGTCGCCGTCAGCACCCGTGTCGTTGAATACAACCGTTTGAGCGGAATCGGCGGATACCTGATGGACGGTCGCGGAAACCGATTGCACGCCGGAGACATCGAAAACGGTGCATTCCATCCGATTCGTGGTTCCGGGGTTGGCGGATCGATCATCAATCAGAGGCGATAATACGGATGGACCGATCCGGTCCCGGACGACGAGATCGCAGTTTTTCGTGAACTCGACCGCCCGGGCATCCGTCACGGTGACGGTGATCGGTATGATCGTCTGATCCGGCGTGGTTTCCCTGACGACGAACCGGAGCGCTCCCCAAGGTGAAACCATGCCCCATCCCGCAGGCAGAGTCGGCAGCGAGGTCGGTTCCGAATAGCAATACTCAAGATACTCACTGGAACTGGTCATCCGGATGACCGCATTCTCGAGACTGTTGCAGCCGTCATTTTCGAGAAGCATGGCGAGATAGATCTGATCACCGGGATCGATGTTCACATTGCCGGATTCGTCCCAGTAGATTTCATGATCATGAAACACGATATGCGGCGCTGTTCCGAGCGGAATCGTGATCTGTTTGCGCTGAATTTCATCTCCTGCGGATTGAATACTGATATCGATATGAACCGGTTCCTCATCGTCCGTTTCCGGCAGAATCTGGAACGCAAGCGGAACTGCCGGTGCAACGGGATATCCCCTCAACAGAGTTCCGACCGATGCCTGTGTGGCCGTCCATTGAATGCGAGGATCCGTGGAGGATGCTGCGATCGTGATCTGATGCCTCGGCGCTCCACTGTTGAGGAGTTGCGGGAGAATCTCGATCGTGTCACCCGGAGCGGCGCAGGCATGCTGATTTCCGTTGACGGAGACGCTGTTGTCGAGAATGGAGATCGATCCGGGCTGACTGATGCCGCCGATCGCCGTTGCGGGATCTCCGAACTGGGCATACTCGGCCAGTGTCGTGAAATCCCAGTCATCCGAAATGCCGGTCCGGCGCAGATATTCGCACTGGGCATTCGCAATCAACTGGCCCGGAGTCTGCATCGACGCGAAGTATCCCTGGAAATAGGGATATTCAAGCGCCCCCGTGCCTTTGCGTTGCTGGGCATGTCCGAAACTCGAGGCAACTGCAACCCGCGTCGAACCGACAAAGGAAATCGCACCTCCGGCTTCGTTCAACAGAAAGCGTTCCGGCATCGATTCGGTGACCGATCCATACGGCCAGTCCGGAAGTTCGTTGTCGAAGGCGGCCGTCGAGCACGCGAAGCCGAATGTGACCGGCCTCTTGATGCCGTTATCCAGGTTTCCGGCCTGACTCCCGGTGAAGCATTCATCGATCAGCCAGAAACAATCCGGTGCGCCATGGCAATGGAATGCCAGAAAACCAGCACCGTCGTGCAGAGCAGAGTGCACGTCTGCAGATGTCGCGCGCCCCTCGTGCGAATACTGATCGGTTTCATACAACCGGATCGTTTCCATCGATTCGAACGGGTCGATCCGCAACATCTCCGCAAATCGTTCACCCTCCGGTATTCCGCTTGTGTCTCCGTGATCCCTGAACGTGAAGATATCGACCGCCGTGAAGACGACCCGGTTGAACCACTCGTCGGATGACGATGCAGTCTGTTCGTAGGAGACAATACGGGCGAGCGCGAGCTGAAGTTCCTCGGGAGTCGATGCCGGAATACGCCCCAGAAAAACGTCCGGCATCATGTCCATCGCCGGCATGTCGGCCGGATACTGCCCGAATACGGAATCTCCGCCGGCATCCCAGTCGATCGGATTGCCGAGGCTGTCGAACAGATCAGAGAAATAGGCTTCCATAGGAACATTCATCGTCGAATCATTCATCTGGACCGTCCGGCGCACCGGCACCTGATCGGCGTCCCCCGCCAGCAGCACGTAAATCGTACCGTTGTTTTGGACATAATCGAGAATGGCATTGCGCATCTTCTGGGCATCATCCACCCCGGTGTAACTCGCCATGATTTCCTCTGTGGTGAGGAGTGAAGCGGGCGGGCCGTATGCGGCGCGGAAAGCGAGATAATCCGATGCGGAAGGTGCCAAAGCGGAGGAGGTGATCACGAGCAAGGGGACGGGGTCCCGATGCATCCGGTTCGACCTCTCACCTGCAGGCTCTGTCGTATCGAAGCTGATCTCGATCCGATCCGTCCAGATCAGACGGTCAGGATGGATATACCGACACGGGAAAAGCTCGATCACCATCGAGGAAACCGGCTGGAAGGTCACGGGATCCATTCCGCCATGAAGCGTAATCTTCGTCGATGCTTCCGGAAAAGAGGCTCCGGCGGATAGCTCGGGATAGCGAGGACTGGAAGTGGGATCGGACAGAAAATGAAGGGAAGAATTGAACGGGAGAGGTACATCGAGATCTTCCGAATGGGAAGTGCCGGTGGTGATGCGAATGTTTTCGATTCCGGTTTTGAAGGGAAACGTGAATTGAATGACAGCTCGAGGCAGCACCGGCCAGTCGTGCATCATCAGAGTATCCGGGGCTTCGGCGACCCTGACCACTCCGCTGGATTCAGAATGAGTCTGATCGATGATCGGGCGGGAGAAATGCCAGGTATGACGGATATGCTCGCATCGGGCAGCCGTCGCACCTAAAACCACGGTCCAGACGATCAGAACAAAAGCATGCTTTTTCATTGTGAGTTCCTCAGAAATCCTCTATCAATTATCTCATGAAACGCGGAATCGAACTGCTGTCAATGGTGATCCTGATCCTGATGGTGTCAGGATGTTCCGAATCAAAGTCTGCAAGATTCAGACCCGGAGCGCACCAGTACTCTGATTATAACTGCATTCTGATCTCACTCGATACCCTCCGCCAGGATCGACTGGGCGTCAATGGCTGCAGTTTGCCCATCTCGCCGTTTCTCGATCAGTGGTCACTTCAGTCTGCCGTGATGTCTGATGTTATGGCTCAGA
>CAYYMM010000155.1:0-8162 GCA_964472395.1 uncultured bacterium
TCCTTGGAATCCGGTGATGTATATCGCGCAAAGTACCAGGATGAATCAATGAATGTATCCATCGTGTCGGTTTCACGTTTCGCCGGTTTTCCGCAATTCGGGCACTGTGTCCGGACAAATGAATCGCACGCAGCCAGCGGATTGCCACCTTTGGCCCAGTCGAATTCGATGTCAGTTGGCAGTGTGACCGGCAGCTGGTCTTCCGGAACAGGCACGATCCCGCATGTATCACAATAAATAACGGGAATCGGTGTGCCCCAGTATCGCTGCCGGCTGATTCCCCAATCCCGAAGGCGGTACGTAACCGCCGATTCACCGATAGCTTTTTCTTTGAGATAATCATTGACTCGACGGATTCCCTCGCGGTTCGGCATTCCTGTGAAAGGTCCCGATTCTACCATTATCCCCTCCGCTTCGAAGGCCTGTCCGAGCGTCGAGGAATCGATCAGTGAGCCGTCCGGGGTGATGACGACTCGGATGGGCAGACCGTATTTGCGGGCAAACTCGAAATCTCGCTGATCATGCGCGGGTACCGACATGATCGCTCCGGTTCCATACTCCATCAGAACAAAATCACTCACCCAGATCGGAATCTCTTCGCCGTTGAGAGGGTTTATCGCATATCTACCCGTAAATACACCTTCCTTGGGGATGTTCGAAGAGGTTCTCTCGAGATTGTCCATGGTCTTTGAACGCGCGATTAAATCCTCGAGACTTCTGCGGGCGACAGGATCCGTGGTGAGTTCCAGGGCAACGGGATTTTCCGGCGCGAGAACCATGAATGTCGCGCCGAACAATGTATCGGGGCGGGTTGTAAATATGCGGATCGTTCGTTCCGAATCCGTCACCCGGAAATCGACAAAAGCGCCTTCACTCCTACCGATCCAGTTTTTCTGCATGGTCAGGACGCGTTCCGGCCAGGTTTCTTTCAATGTTTCATGGCCGGAGAGCAGTTCATCGGCATAATCTGTGATTTTCAGGAACCAACCCTCGATATCGACGATCTGAACCGAATCATGGCAGCGCCAGCACGTCCCTCCCTCAACCTGCTCGTTGGCTAGGATCGTCCGACAGCTCGGACACCAGTTGACAGGGGATTTTTTCCGATACGCGAGGCCCTTTTCGAGCATTTTGATGAAGAGCCATTGGCACCACTTGTAATATTCGGGTAGACAAGTCGCGACCTCCCGCTTCCAGTCGATCGCATAACCAAGCCGTTTGAACTGATCGCGCATGACTTCTATATTCTTGAGTGTCCAATCACCCGGATGAATTCCCCGCTCGATCGCGGCGTTCTCCGCGGGCAATCCGAAGGCATCCCAACCCATGGGATGCAGCACACTCTCCCCCTGCATCAGTCGGAAGCGTGCAATGGCGTCGCCGATCGCATAATTTCGCACATGTCCCATGTGTAATTTGCCGGATGGATACGGGAACATCTCCAGACAATAGTATTTACCAACATCTTTGTTCACTGTGGCTCGAAAAGAATCACGACGATCCCACTCGGATTGCCAGTAAGCCTCTATTTCCTTAAAACCATAGTCTATTTTCATGAGGGTTCTCCCGTTCGGAACCGATGAAGAAACGAGACAGCCGTTCTCAGCCGTCAAAACATCACTTTTTAGCATTACCGTTCAAACCGGTCAAGGTGTTGCGTCGTTTCGGAATTGATCGACGGCGGCAATCGCCGCACCCAAAACTTCGGCACAAATCATCATGATCCGGCTCATGACAGCCAATAACGCAGCAAAACCAGGTCCGGACATCGGGCCGATGAGACTCGTCAGGACAATTTCCCGGATCCCCAGCCCTGCCGGCGTGATAACGGTTACAAATCCAGCCAGCCACGCCAGTGTACTACCTGCTACAAACGAAACGAATTCGTCCATGACCGGCCTCCGGAGTGACGCCGAAAGGAAGAAAAGCCCCAACCCGTTCCAGACCCAGATCCCGCAATATAACCAAAGCAGTAGAAGTAGATCCTTGAGATCTGGGTAGATGGAGGGTATCGAAAACAACTTGACGTATCGTCTGCCCAGCCAGGGCAGACTGATCCTGAGCACATCAGGATGGAGCAACACAATAGTGAGGGGAGACAGAAGCGACAACCAGCGAACCGAATCCGGAATATTAATGTGAAGCTGGCTGAATGCGATGCCGCCGATCAGCCCGGCGGAAGCGATCAGTAAAATCGTCTCGAAGAGCACCCCAAGCGCAGCAGTCCCTTCCGGCACACCTTCCTTTCCGGATACCACGATCCGAAAAGTGGTGCCCCATATCTTTCCGGGAATGTACTTTGTCATTCCAGAATAGAAATACGATCGGAAGGCCGTCATGAACGAGGCCCGCGATCCGAGAATCCGGAGCACACTGTGCCAGCAGTAGACAATGGTCAGATTCGCGCAGATGATGCAGAGAAACGCCAGGACCAGATACACAGCGGACGCTGCTCTGAGCGCCGCAGACAAATCGTCCCAATCCCGCCGGATTATTCGCGCGATCATCACAATTACTATGATAATGATCGCGATCCTGAGCACGGCTTTTATCCACGTTGTTAAAGCACTCGTCGATGTATCCAAAGACCCTGACGGGAGGTTTTCAGGCATTCGACCCGTTACTCCCCGGATTGACCTTCTGCAGCAGTTCACTGACCTTTTTTTCAGCATCGCTCAGCAACTCGTTGCATCGCTTTACCAGCAACATTCCCCGCTCGAAACGAGCGATCGACTCGCCGAGAGCCATCTGCCCCTGTTCAAATCGGCTCACTAGCTGTTCGAGTTCTGAAAAGCACTCTTCGAACGACAACGAACCGATATCCATCGGTGTTCCCACATCTTCAGTCTTGGTCACACAAACCTCCTGTCCTTCACTTCGCAGCGCAATTCTCCCTGAGACAACTCCACGCGCACATCATCATGTTCTTCGACATCCATGCTGGATTGCACCACTGTGCCGTCTCGACGCGAGCAGATGGCGTATCCACGTTTCAGAATTTTGCGCGGATCGAACCCATGAAGTCTGGTTTCAATCACAGACGTTCGATGACGAAAAACAGCCAGATCGAAACGGAGTAGACGATCGGCGAGTGTCTGAAGGCGATACTTCGTCTTCATCAGACGCACTTCGGGCCCGGCCTGTTCCAGTCGCTTCGCCAATTTCTGCAGATCGGATTCGCTTTTCTGATACTTGACTGATAAAAATCCGATCAGTTTTTCCAGAATCAGGTCCATGCGGATCATCCGATTCTGGATTGCATTCACCGGACGGAACAAACCGCTCGATTCATATCGTTGCAATCGTTCTCGGAAACGCGTGAATGAGCTTCGAGAGGCACGTTCAAGTCGTCCCACGAACTGAGCGATCTGTCTTCGTAGATCCTGAACATCAGGCACGACGATCTCCGCTGCTCCACTCGGCGTCGGAGCCCTGAGATCGGCGACGAAATCCGAGATAGTGAAATCGATTTCATGACCTACTGCGGACACGACTGGGATGTTCGAACCTGCAATCGCTCTTGCAACGATCTCCTCGTTAAATGACCAGAGGTCTTCGATCGATCCGCCTCCTCTGCCGACGATCAGCAACTCGGGGCGGTCGGATTGCGGCATCTCGGAAAAAAAACGGATTCCACGCACGATGTCCTCGGCGGAACCCTGCCCTTGCACCCGGACGGAGTACAGCAGTAATTGGACGAGAGGATATCGTCGGCTAATGATGTTCCGGATGTCCTGGATGGCCGCACCGGCTTCGGATGTCACAATGCCTATTCTTTTAGGGAATCGAGGCAGGGTTCGCTTACGTGACGCGTCGAAAAGTCCTTCTTCAGCAAGTTTCGCTTTGAGCTGTTCGAATGCCCGATGCAGATCTCCTTGCCCTTCCGGTTCCATCACTTTAATTCGGAGCTGGTATCGACCATGAGGAACATATACCTGCACATCGCCGTACACTCGCACGCTCATCCCGTTCGCAGGCTTAAATCGAAGATTGACTGAAACGTACTTCAGCATGACACATGGGATCTGAGACTCGTTATCCTTCAATGTAAAGTACAATGATCCGTCGTAATTCTTAAGATTCGAAATCTCACCGACAACCCAGACCGGTCGCATGGAGGACTCGAGTGCGGCCTGGATCCTCAGTGTGAGTTCGGATACGGATAGCGTATTGTCGGGCTGTTTCTGTTCAGCTTTCAACATGGATCAACTCATACTCACGACAACCCAATCCGATTGATTCACCATATTCGAGTTGCGCTACCGGATCGACATCGGGGTGAATAGCGAGGAATTTGTCGAGAATCGGATTCTGTGCAGAGTCCAATGCGGAATTCTGTAGAGATGGCTGTGCGTTGACAAGATCAAGACTTGCCTGATCGATTGCGACCGGATCGGAGGACGCGAGGATGCCAATGTCCTGAACGATCGGATTGTCGGTCGCTTTCAGACAATCGCATTCTGGTGTGACGTTGAGAAGAAAGTTGAAATGGACCGATCGTCCCTTGAATGTGCGTTCGACAGCCATTGCCACTTCCGCCATTTTTTCCTGAACCGATCGACTTGAACCTCCCCACTCGATCCGAATAGCCCCTTCCGGGCATTCCGCCAAACATTCGGCGCAGCCGATGCATTTCTTCCAGTCGAATTTTGCTTTTCCCGAAAGGACGACAATGGCGGAAACAGGACATATCCGCGCACAGGATCCGCACCCAGTGCAAGTGTCATTTTTCTTGAGCACCGGTTTGATGTCGGCATGCATACGCTGTTTGGTCGCCCGTGAGGCACACCCCATCGACAGGTTTTTGATTGCGCCGCCAAAACTAGTCACCAGATGTCCCTTGAAATGGTTGAGAGTAACCAGGCAATCCGCTTCATGTATAGCTGCACCAATCTTGATGGTTTTAAAGTGCCTGGGGCCTGCCGGAACCTCGCTGACACTGTGGGATCTTATCCCATCAGCGATCACCAGAGGTGCATGAATACATTCGAATCCGAAGCCATTCCGGATCGCAAGTTCGAGATGATCAACGCCGTTGGATCGTTTGCCGTGATACAGGGTGTTCGTATCGGTGAGAAACGGTCGGGTGCCGTTCGACTTCAGGAATTCGACCAGTACCCGGGGATAGAGGTGATGGATGTATCCAGTCGCGCCTTCTTCGCCGAAATGGATCTTGACTGCTACGGTCTGGTATTGTTTAAGAAAGTCCCAGTGAAGTGCCTCGATGAGCGTCTGGAAGCGTTGGCCGGGACTTTTCATGTGTCGGTTTCGCGCTTGGAGAAAATAGACCTTTGCTCGGTTCATAATGTGTTCCTCACCATCTCTCTCGAATCCAGTAAAATAGTAACCGGACCATCGTTGACGAGCGAAACAGCCATCATCGTCCCGAACGCTCCGGTTGTTGTAACAATACCGGTTTTCCGGATCTGATCCGAGAAATATTCGTATAGATGAAGAGCCTGTTCTGCGGGAGCGGCTTCCGAAAAACCGGGACGGCGACCTTTCCGGCAATCAGCCAGAAGGGTGAACTGCGAAACAACGAGAATTTCGCCGACGATGTCACGGATCGATCGATTCATCTGATGGTCTGCATCGGGGAAGATTCTGAGATCGGTAATTTTACGAACGAGCAGGTCGGCATCAGATTCGGTATCTCCGATTCGCACACCGAGCAAGATGAGGAAGCCTCGTGAGATGGAAGCGATGGATCGACCATCAACGTGCACGGCAGCCTCAGAAACGCGTTGGATCACGGCAATCATGATGCACCTCCGCTGATAAGATAAAGCGGATCAGGCGGTTTCGCAACGCCGGGCTTTGAGAGACCGGATGTGCGTGTAATGCTTGACCTCATTGATGATTTCGTTTACAGTTTTTTGTTTAGGTGCATTCTGTGACCGGCACTCATTGCCGTGCGAGCAGAATGATCGTTTCGAGTATGGCGATCACGATTCGCTCGATCCCGATTTCCGAAAGAATGAGAGGTATTCATGAGTCAGTTAGAGAGCACACAGATCAGGAACATTGCCGTTGTTGGACATGGGGATTCAGGAAAAACAACGTTCGTTTCATCGCTCCTGTACACAACAGGCGCGATCAAACGCATGCTTTCGGTCGATGAAGGCAATACGATCACGGATTTCGATGAAGACGAGATCAAAAGAAAAATCTCGATCAGCACCGGCATCTGCTCGACCATCTGGAAAAAAGTCAAACTCAATCTTCTCGACACCCCAGGCTACAGCGATTTTATATGCGATGCTTTTCCTGCATTACGCGTTTCCGATATCGCCGCCTGTTTGGTCAATACGGCCAGTATTGGCGTCGAAGCCAACTTCGAGCGGATCTGGGAATCGGATTCCGGTATCCCGGCTGCGCGCGTCGTCCTCTTCAATAAACTCGATCGTGAAAACACGCTCTTCAGTAAATCTCTCGAAACCTATCGAACGGGCATATCGAATCGGATCATCCCGATCGCGCTCCCGGTCGGCAAAGATACCTCATTCCTCGGGATCATCGACATCATCCGGATGAAGTATTTGAAGTATGAGGATAATGGATCGGGAAAATGCACGATCCAGGATATTCCGGCCAACATGATATCAGAGGTTGATGAGTATCGATCCATGCTGATCGAAGCGATCGCGGAAGTCGATGATTCCCTCCTCGAAAAGTACCTCGAAGGCAGTGAGATCGACTCGGGAGAAATCCAGAAAGCCCTGAAGCAGGGTGTACTCGAGGGAAAGGTTCATCCGGCGATACCGATTTCAGCCAGCCGCAACATCGGCGTCTCTTTCTTCATCGATTTCTGCATCGACTTCTGCCCTTCTCCCGCGGATGTGAACCCCGTGAGAATCGACGGAAAGGATATTCTCTGCGATGCTTCCGGACCGTTGGTTGCTCAGATTTTCAAGACAATCGTCGATCCATACACCGGAAAGATATCCGTGTTCAGAGTTTTTCGCGGGACCCTTAAGCAAGACATGACATACAAAAACACGACCCGCAGCGAAACGGAAAAGTTCCAGACCGTGTTCTTCCTGCAGGGGAAAACTCAGAACACAACCGATATCGTTGTTGCAGGTGACATCGCCGCCAGTTCAAAGCTGAAGGAAACTACGACGGGTGATACGTTGTGTGAAGGTGATGAGAAAATTATACTTCCGGGCATCAAGTATCCCCGGCCTTTGATCAGTTATGCGTTCATACCGGCGAGCAAGAGCGACGAGGAGAAGATTTCTTCGTCGCTGACCCGCATCGCGGAAGAAGACCCCACGCTGATCTATGAACGCAACGCTGAAACAAACGAACTGCTCGTATCTGGAATGGGCCAGTCGCATCTCGAAGTCGCCCAGGAACGCCTCAAACGGAAATTCGGCGTGACAGCTAACATGAAAACACCCAAGATCCCATATAAAGAAACGATCAAGGGCGCTGCAGACGTTCGTTACCGACACAAGAAGCAGACCGGTGGTGCCGGGCAGTTCGGTGAAGTCGCGATCAAGTTGAATCCGATGACTCGGGGAGGCGGTTTCGAATTCGTCGATGCGATTGTGGGAGGTGTCGTTCCGAACCAGTACATTCCAAGCGTGGAAAAAGGCGTTCGTAGCTTCATGCAGAGCGGTGTTCTGGCCGGTTATCCCGTTGTAGATATCCAGGTTACTCTGTATGACGGGAAGTCCCACCCCGTCGACTCAAAAGACATCGCATTTCAAATCGCCGGGCTCATGGCGATGAAAGAAGCATGGGCCAAGGCTAAACCGATCTTGCTCGAACCTATCATGAAAGCCCGCATCGTCGTTCCGGAAGCGGACATGGGTACGGTTATCGGAGATCTGAACTCGAAACGCGGCCGTGTACTCGGTATGGAATCCCTCGGACGCAAACAGGTCATTCTGGCCAGCGTTCCGATGTCGGAAATGCTGATGTACGAACCCTCACTCCGCTCAATGACGGGCGGTCGAGGCTCCTATCTGATGGATTTCGATCACTACGAAGAACTTCCTGCGCTTCTGACTGACGCGGTTGTCGCCGCCTACAAGAAGGACAAGGAAGAGTAGTTCGACTCCGTGTGGACACATCGACGCCCGGCAGTTGCCGGGCGTTTTTTTTACTCATCCGAACAGCTATCGAATGCCATTCAGTTTTGGGGTTTGTCCTGC
>CAYYMM010000156.1:0-8068 GCA_964472395.1 uncultured bacterium
GTTGAGCGCAGTGACGGGAACGATCGGCGGGATCGTGCGTGAAGAAGGCTTCGACTATGACAGCACGGGTAACATGACGCACCAGATGCGAGTCATCGATGGAGTGGATCAGTTTGACCGTGAGTATCAGTATGGGAGCGCTCGTGGATTGCTCGTGTTCGGAGGGACCGATGGGACCACCGACATGGGAGACACGTGGAAACTGGAGAAGGACGCCGAGCAGTGGGAAGCAATCGAGGGGAGTGGACCGAGCGCACGGAGCGATGCGGCGATGATGTACGATCCGTATCTCGACCAGACGGTGTTGTTCGGAGGCGTGAGTCGAACGGGCGGAACGCCGGTTGTGCAGGGCGACACGTGGGTAAATGAAGACGGGCAGTGGCGGCAAGTTGAATTGACCAATGGACCGGAAGCGAGGTTTGGTCATGCCATGGTGTATCTCAAGGGGACGCGCCGGATCGTGATGCTCGGGGGTGAGCGAGCGAACGGAACACCGACGGATGACATGTGGATCTGGCGGGGGTCGAGATGGGAGCAGGTCTCCGGAGATCACCCGTTGAACAGGACAGAATTCGGAGCCGCGGCGTTGGGAGCGAATGGGATACTGGTGTTTGGAGGACGTGACGCGGATCCCCCTCATCAGGTATTAAATGATACGTGGAAGTATGAGAACGGGGTTTGGACAGAATTGAGTATCGCCGATGGTCCGGCCGCGCGCTATGGCCATGGGATGACGTGGGATGCGTCGGCGGGGCAAGTCGTATTGGCCGGGGGAACGACGGACGGTACGGCGATGCTGAAGGACACCTGGGTATTTCTGACGGAGAGCTGGTATCGACTTCCGGATGCGGAATCTCCGGCGAGCCTGGGGATGAGTCTCGTGTATGATCCGGATCGCGAAGCCGTGGTGCAGTTCGGAGGCGGGGAGTCGCAGGGAGTTGCAAACGCGCTGTGGATGCTCAATGATGAAGGCATGTGGATCGAAGAGGATCTCGACAACCGACCGCCTGCCCGACGGGAAGCGGCTGCCGTCTATCTGGCCAGCCGGACCGCCAACCGTCCCGATAGTGGCTCGACGGATACCGGCAAAGGCGCATGGAGTTACCGGTACGATGGCCGGGGCAACCGGATCGCCGATGCCGAGTTTGAGTATCAGTATAACGCCGCGGATCGACTGGTGGCGATTAACGATCGGGAAACCAAACAGGAGCTCATGCGGAGTGTGTATGACGGGACCGGTAAACGGGTCAAGATGAGCGAAACGGATGGACCGACAATGTGGACGATGTATGACGGAGAAGTGCCGATGATCGAGCGGGACGAGGATGGTTCCGTTGCGCTGCATGTGTATGCGGATGGTCTCCACATTGCGAGACTGACCATGCCGGGATCGAAGGATGCGACCGATGATCCGCCCGGAGTTGAGTATTACCACAGCGATCATTTGGGCAGTCCGAGACTGATGACCGATGAAGATGGCGCTGTGGTGTGGCCATCCGGAAAGGGAGCCTCCTACTGGGCGTATGGCGGAGTGATGGAGGATTTAGCCGGAAACACCGACGCAAACCGCTGGCGGTTCACCGGAAAACACGAAGACGAATCCACCGGCCATCATTACTTCAACGCGAGATACCTATCGGAAAGCACAAAATACAATGCGCCGCAGTTCATGAGTCCGGATCCTGTGTTGGGGAGTGTTGGCGATCCGAGGAGTTGGAACCGGTATGCGTATTGCCTCGGGAATCCGATTAGGTATTTGGATCCATCGGGGAAAGTAGTTGCGTATGATCTTAATGGTGATGGAAGTTTAAATACATGGGAAAGTAGTGCAGAAGAATTGTTTCATAGAGTTGAGTCGATAGCAGGAAATGAAGGTGAATTGTATGACGCGATTCAGATGTTACATAAAAGTGAAGTTGTTTTTTACATTGTTCTCGGAACTGATGGAGCACAAGGGAGGAAACTCGACACAAAAAACCTAGGGGGTGAGTTTTGGGTAAAACAATCAGCGGAAGGTAAAACGGCACGGATTCAGATTTTCAACAATCATAGTTTTCAGATGAGTAATGAAACCGTTGCGGTTCATGAGATCAAACATGGTGCTCAGTTTTTAGAAGGGAAACTAGCCTTTCGTTACGAGGGCGGTAGCGCATGGGTGCCAACGTATGTCGATATGGTCGACGAACTTGAAGCCTGGACGATGCAATTCAAGTATGCGACCGAGGATGAACGAATCAATAAAAGATGGAGTGGTTTTTTCGAAGCATCAAACGATCTGGAGCGAATGATGTGGATTAAAGAACAAAGCCAGTCATATAAAAACAATAGATTTGATCAAGAATTACCACCAAAAGGAACAAAGCAAAAAGGCATTTACAATGAAGTAATTCCCGGAGTAAATATGAGATATTTTTGGTGTGTTCCATGAGAAAGGCACTATTTATAGTTGTTTTGGTTAATCTGTTTAGTGGGTGTCTTACTAAAGAAAAGTACATTGTTGGAAAAAGCATAACTGAACGCGTGGATTTTGAAGATTTTATACAATTGTATCTTAATGCAATTTGTAGACGCGATCAGGATGTGCTATCAGTGTTGGTCAAAGCAGGGCCTTATCTCACTGTTTTCTCAGATGTTGAAGTCAACATTATTCCAGAAGCTTGTAAATTAAAAATCAAGGGTGTTTCTTATGATCATGATATTGAACCACCTGAAAGTTTGCAGCTAAAAAAACTAATTCCTGGATATATAGTGTTATTAGAGGATGAAGAGACTGGAAAGGAATATATATTTAGCTTTTTTGTGATTAGAAATCGCATTTATTTAGATAGATCTTTAGAAGAGCGCTACAATCCGGAACGTTCTTATCAGGGTCCATAAACCACAACCGTCAAACAGGAGAGCTGTCAAACTCCGAATATAGATATCTGAAAGGTGCGCAAGGATGAAAAATGACCGTAAGAGTCAGCTCAATTCTAGTGTCAAGCTCATCTTTAACACTTTGAATTTTTGAAGCGTATAAAATCAATGGGTTAAAGCCACACTAAAAGTTCTGGGCACCAGACTTTCAAGCCCTTTAAAATCAATATGTTACAGATCTGAAACGTGCGACTTGTTGAGCAATAAAGGAAATGAATTGGGAGAATTTGATGCCCACAGAGGGCATCGCTCGAGAGGTTTCCGGCTGGATCTCCGATTGTATCCGGAATATCTTGTCCTGATCTGTCAGGTCCCCTTCGTCACCCCGGTCCAATTCCTGACGGATCCGGTCCCTGTGAAACGCATCCCCGCTGTTGCTAATCTGTAAAGCCGATTTGACACTGAGCAATCGGGGTCGGGGTCGCTATCGGTATCGGGGTCGAACGGGGTGCCCATCTCAACGGGAATCGATACCGAACCCGATTCCGACCCCGACGCCGAAGGACTGCTCGGAAAGAACCGGATTCCGGATCTCCGCTGACGCTCCGCCCGGATTGACAGCATTGAAGATCCACAATGGTGGGACCTGCACGGCGGGAAGACGATGAATGCAATCCAGGACTTTGAAACTAACATGACATGCGCGATTTCGCGTGATAATATTCTCCTTACAGACGAAGGAGATCGACCATCATGCCGCTGCTCACCCGCCGCCTCGCCACAGCCCACTCCGCCTGACTGCTCGTGCTCGCACTCTTCATCGCCTGTCATATCCTCTACGTTTCATCCGTCCACCCGCTCCCCGTCCACGACTCGACGGCCTACCTCTGCAAAGCCGCTCGTATCACCCGCCTCTTCGATACCCAACCACCCCTCTCCGCACTCGCACAGTCTCTCCGCGTCGAACAACGCTTCCGTCCGCCATTCCACCCCCTCCGCGCCATATTGCTCAACGTCAACTCCCCCGGAATCTTCTCCCGGATCCTCCTGTCCAATATCGCCCTGATCCTCCTGATCGCACTCCAACTCCGCCGCCTCGAATCCCGGATCTCGCCTGCCATCATCCCCGGCGCCGCCATCATCCTCTGGCTCGCATTCCCACTCACCATCCGTCAATCAACGTCCTTTTTCAGCGAACTCACACTCACCCCCATCGTCCTGGGACTCTATCTCATGCTCCTCAACCCGACCCCTCCGTCGGCGCGCAACGGGATCGCCTGGGGCGCTCTCTCCGGACTCGGTTGCCTCACCAAACTCACCTTCCCCGCCTTCCTCCTGCCGGCACTCGCCTGGCGTCTGCTAAATCTGCCCCGGCCGGTCCGACTCCCCTGGTTCACCCTTTTTATCATCGTGACAGTGCTCATCGCAGGCCCCTGGTACGGTCTCAACTGCCACGAGATTCTCCAGAATTTCTCGATGAACATGACAGTATCCCCGGATCGTCCCTGCGGGAGCGCTCTGTCGATCCGCCAATTCATCTGGTACCCTCTGATCTCTCCGCAGATTCTCTCGATGGCAGGCCTTCTGCTGTGCGTCACCGGCACCGCCGCTGCATGGCGTCGCCGTTCCCGCCCGGTCAACCTGCTCTTCATCACGCTCCTGTCCGGATATATCGTTTTCTCGCTCCTCTCCCATAAGGAATACCGGCACGTTTTCGCGCTGACACCGTTCGCCGCTCTCCTGGCAGCCGCCGGATTCACTTCATTCAGCGCCCGTTCGCTACGCCGCGTGGTTCATCTGACCCTCATCGTCGTGGCCTGTCTCAATATCACCGCCATGTATCGTGCCCGGTTCGACATCGGAGTCACTCCGATCGAGCAGATCAATCAATCCCGGCGCTTCGATCGGATTCTGAGTTGTCTGGGGCAGGAGGGCGAACGGAAAAGGGTGGCATTCGGATCGATCCACATGGGATTCTGCGGTGAGGCGTTTTCGGTGTTCTGTGAATTCGAGACGGGAGTCAGGCGATTCGATACAATGTACTATGTCGGTTACTCCGAACGCTGGATCAACGTGATGACGATGGCGGATTACTACATCTGCCGATCGGATCAGCAGACCCTTGATCCCGATAGTCCTGTCTTCGCGATTCTCGAGAAAACCCGGCAGGCGATCACCGGCAACAGGTCGCTCGCACCCCGCTTCACCTTGCGCTGTTCAATCCCGGCCGACACGCCGGGTGAAACGTGGATGATCGAGATTTACGAACGGGTGGTTCCGGCGGACACGGCTGAACGGGAGGAGTGGATGCGTGCGCTCGGAGATCGTCCGGAATCACTGTGATCCGTTGGTCTCGCGGGCCAGTCGTTTGAGATAATCGTCGCCGCGTTCGAGATAGAACGCGAGCGCTTTCGAGAAATACTTTCCGACCAGGCCGTCGACGAAAATCTGACTGATCTCGCGCCTCCGTGCCAGGATCGATTGCGCGCGCACGAACACGAGTTTCTCGTCGTGATTCATGGACCGGAAAATGAACTCGAGCGCCGTCCGCGCCCTCGGCTGATACATGTAAAAATACATCAGATCCAGTGCGTTGCTGATCAGAATCCGCTCGATCTCGGCGGCCTTCTGATGCACCTCCCGCATCAGCTCCTTCGGCTCCACCAGCATGCTCAGCGCATCGCGGTCCGGATACAGAAGTTCGAGCTGCCGATGGCAGGTCTGCATCTGCTGGATCTTCTCACGGTAATCCAACAGCCTCTGATCCATGTTGATCATCCGGTCTGCCAGACCTTCGATGAAACCGGCCACTGTGTCGGAAGCCAGTTTCGAGATGATCGCCGCCCAATTCTGAAGCACAACGCCGGTGTCGAAGATCCCGAAATGGGGCAGAATGGCGCTCAGCGAGTCATTGATCGCCAGGGCGAGGGGAATCGAGACGACCGAACGGAACAGGTTTCCGATGATCGCGCTTTTAGGCAGACTGCGCGCGGCGTTGTGGGTTGCGAGATACGCGCCGTTGGCCAGAGCGATCGCGGTATACAGCAGCACGGGATGCGTCGCCGCGTTGATTCCGAGCGATTGATCGAGCAACAGCGACTTGACCAGGTAATCGAGCAGCGGCACCGAAAATCCGGTGAACAGGAGCGAATCCGCGATGCGGGTCCAACTGATCAGATCGTTCCAGCGCAGAAGCGGCGACCGGCGGATGCCGCCTCCACCCAGAACGGATTGAATGATATTGCGCAGACTCGTGATGCCGAACCAGATGAATGCGCCGAAATACGCCAGCACCCACCAGTCTTTCGTCAGATAGAACGTCAGAAACGCCGGCAGGAGCCCCAGCCCGATCTTGAACGCCGATCGGAGGCGCGTATCGAGATACTGGAACGATAACGACCGCGTCGCGCCGGCATCGGTTGACCGATCGGCTTTGAATACCTGCCGCGGCGGGTCGCCCAGTCCTCCGAGCGTCGCGACGTTCCCGGGCGACTCGATCCGCGTCTGCCGTTGGTCGAACACCCACTCATCCCGCCGCTCATGACTCAGAAACCGCAGCCCTGGCAGCCGGCCGATGCGATGCAGTAATCGCCTGAGTGGATCCCCCGTAAAGGCCCGGGGAACAAACGTGCGACGCAGCAGGGCCGACGCGCGCACCGGAACGATTTCACGGGACCGGTTCTGCTCCGAACGGATCTCGAGCCGGGCGCGACGGGGCAGCGTATCGAGAATCGCCAGACCCATGCCGTGAACGGTTCTGGATCGTCCCGCGGAATCGCTCCCGATCCACGCCGACAGAGCGGTTCCGGAATAGTAGGTCATCAGCGCGGCGGTGTCCTTCTGCAACGCCCGGAACCGCTCCAGCCGCGCGCCCGCCTCCGGTGCCGGACTCGATTCCAGCCGGTCCATGCACCCTTTCAGAACCCGCTTGAACTGGATGATGTCTCCGCTGTTGAGCATGTGCCGGAGCGCGTCGATTTCCGTGTAATGCAGATCCTTGTGATGCGTGAAATCCTTCAGATTGAATATCTCGAGGTGAGTGATCCGCCCCTTCGATTCCCAGATGATCTCGAGCACATCTTCGATCGACAGATCGCACACATTCAATGTGAGGCGGTACCCGGCCGGTATCTGATGGATCCGCTCGATGAGCTCGGCGACGGTGCGCCGGAGCACCGAGGGGCGATCCGGGTCATCCACATGAATGGTCGGGTTCGGGATATCCGGGTTGGCATCGAAACACAGAAATCGCTCCCAGATGTGCCCGGCGTCCAGATCGTTCATCCGGCCGATGATCCGTTGGATCGCTTCTTTCCGGTCCCCGGAGGCCGACTCCAGTTCGTCCAGCAACTCCCCATGCCGCTTTTCGCATTCCGCCCGGATATGCGCAAACAGGAATTCGGCGAGATGCAGGATCGAGGGCTGGCCTTCTGACACAAACGTGAGAAACTCGGAGGGCGCGACAGACGGCAATTCGATTTCAAGCTCCGAGTTCAGAACGAGGCTGTGGCGGGTGTTGAATGCATCCAGAATCCGGAGCACATAGCGCTGTTTGTATTCGGACATGGCTCGATTTTCTTCGAGAAACGCATGGACGGGCGGTTCGTCCAGGAACTCGAGAAAATCATGGGGACTCAGAAACCCCCGCGGTGCCCAGATGACACCAATATACTTGTTCCAGAACCGGGCAGGAATCTCGATCCCGATCCGGACCTGTACGCCCGTGATCTCCGCCGCTTCGAGCAATTCGGCGGCCACTTCCTTCCGCACGTAGTTGTAATAAACGACCGTCAGATACCGGATTCCCTTGATCCAGGCGTCCATGACGAGATGCGTCGGGGATTTCCGCCCCTTCGTGCTCGCATCATGCACGTGATCATCGAACGTTACCTGATTCCATTCCTCGGGCATCTCGAGCAGATGGTAGCGCCTGAGCATCCGGCGGACGATCCGCAGTTTCCCCGAGGCCGTCTGATGGAAATCATGCGCCAGTTGGAGCTGTTTCTGCGGATCGGACTGCGACCGGATCAGGTCCTTCATGATCGCGAGCAGCGCGCGGGCCGTGTTTCTGCGGAACCCGGACGTCGCGGAATGCAGCACCTCCTGATGGAGCATGCGGAGTGCATCGAGACGCTCGCGGGCCTTGCCGGTCTCGATCGAATTCAACAGCGCAATCGCCGCACTGGCGATCCGGATGCCTCGGCTGGCCGCC
>CAYYMM010000157.1:0-7904 GCA_964472395.1 uncultured bacterium
GCAGGCCGTCCGGATCGGCGAAGAAGACAAATCGCCGGCCGGTAAATTCATCCAGAAACCCTACCGGATTCCGCATCGCGAAGTCGTGCATTCCGATCAGACCCTCCATTTTGACGAGTTCCTCCCGGCTGATTCGAATAGTGAAGCGCCCTCGCATGTCGGTGGTATCGTGCCTGACATCGAAGTCAAAGAAGAAGAGATCAGTGTCAATCTGCTCAGGATCGAATCGATATCCGCGTTCTTCAACTTCATTGTTGAAAACGGTGAACGCCTCAAACTCAACACTCCGAATCTCGACACAATCCCGGATTCGGTGATCGATTCGTTCATTACGTATTGCCACACCCGCGACATTCCGTTGAAAACAGAAGAACTTGAAGCGGATCGAGCAGCGATTCGAGATGGGTTGCTGCGCGAAGCCAAAGCTGTATTCTCGAGTCCGGAGGAAGGAGAGCGAGTCCGGGTGATCAACCAGACTCAGATCAAGGAAGCGATCAAGGCGTTTGAGACTCTTGAGACGATTCTTGAGCGACCTTTGATGGTGGAGAAGTCTGTTGTGGCGAAGATGTCGTGATGCGCTTCACGGGTTTTACGCCAGCGAGCAACCAGGGAGACGCATAGATCATCCAGAGGAACGCAGGGATGAGCATGCTGCCGGCCTGTTCCATAAACGCCTGTGAGAGGATCAGAATCCGGATCCGCGTCTTCCATGGTTTGATCACATTCTGCACTTCATGCAATGTGACGGTCACTCTCGCGAAATAACTGTTGTCCATCTGATACTGGAAATAGTAGGCGTTGATATCGAGAAACACGTGGGCGAGGTGACTGGAGACGAGAACCAGGGCGCCGATGAGGAAGTAGACGAGAAAACGCCTGAATCGCATGAATGGAGTCGCGAAGAAAAACGCGAAAAACGGGATGATGTTCATGTGGAGAACATTCAGCATCATCTTGATCGAAAAATGCTCGGTCCGATTAGGCTGAACTGGGCCGGCTGTATAGGGCGCAAACGACATCTCGAAGGTTCCGCGTTCTGGAGTAAATCGATGGGCGCGGATGAATGGGCTGACTGTCGCATCGTTCTTCAACCAGTATTGCGCGCACCTTTGGAGAAAATGATTGTATGGCACTTGAATTTCAGCCCAGACGAAATACGCCAGCCCTGCGAACAACAGGAATTTGGTAAAAAAAAGTCCGAGACCCCGCCCGGGAGGGTTGAAAAAATACCGCAGATATTTCATGCGGTTGCCGGACCTTCTGGCGTCGCCGAGTTACCATCCGGATCGGGAGATCCTCCCTCCTCTGACGACCGAATCATTTTTTCTTTCCAGAAGACCCAGAATCCGATGACGAAGATGATGAATATCCCCTGCCAGAGATACTCATGATAAAAGTCGAATTGGGTGCGCCATTTCATACCGATCACGCCGAGTACCGCCATTCGGATGGTATTGATGACATATAAACCGACGAATCCAAACACCAGTCCATAGAGTTTTTCGATCAGGCGAGCGGGATAGGCGAGAACGGCTGATGCATAGATCATCATGCCGAAGATACCGGCACAATGATAGATGATCGTGAAACCGAAACCCGGCAATTTGACCTGGGAATTGATTGACTCGGCGGCAATACCGAATAGATTCAGGACGCTGGAAACCGATTTTGCCATTAGCAGTGGCAGGTAATACGCAATATACTTCTCCGAGACCTTCCAATGAAGGAAGAAGTAGAACAAGAGACAGAAATAGGCAAACAGGAAATAGAATTTGAACAGGACGCTGTTCTGTTTGAGCAGTTCGATGATTCTTCGCATCGTCGGGTAATTCCTCCAGAGCCGTCAAGGTCGGCCACCTTGAATCCGAAAGCGGTTTTGAATATAGTCATTTTGTTGTCACGGCGTCAAGCTGAAGGCCCGGATCAAGCGGATTCTGATCATTGTCCGAACATCGAGGAATCTTACGATGCGCGATCAAAACGCGGAAGCACCCACTCTTACACCCTTCGACTCGAAGACATTCTATTACGAGTTTCTCACCAGACGTTACTTCAGACACAGACACATCGCCTTCGCCATTTTCTTTTTTCTGCTTCTTCTCGCCATCGCCAGCATCAACAACCGCATGTCCCTGAAGCTCGTGTTAACACCGTCAACCGGTCTGTTGAATTGCTATCAGGGGATCCTATTCCCCTTCGGTTGGGAAAAGATCGATGAATATGCAGTCGGGCTGGAACCCGGCTGGGAAAAGTTGATTGCTGATACGAAGCTCGGTGATCAACTCACACGAGGAATTAGCCTCAGGCATCCCAATCAGATCGAGCCGTACCTGATTCGCATTCTGATCCAACTCGGCAAGCATTCGTTGAACAATCCGACGATCGACAGACAACGCGAAGCGATCTACTATTTCCAGAAGGTGGAAGCTCTCGGGAAAAGATCCGATGTCGCTTCAGACCTCGCAGCGGCCTATTTCAATCTCGCAACCCTGATCTTCGAACAGGACAGGAACGCAGCGGAAGCAGAAAGACTTCTGAACCGATCGCGTCAGTATGCCACGAGTTATCCCGGTGTCGAGGAATTGGCGAGCCGATTGAAACAGGAGTCCTGAGATTAACGAGATGCCCCGAGGAATTGCTCGAGATCGTCTATCCGGGTGGTGCGCCGGAATGCCGGAAGGCTTGAAATCACCTGTTTCCCATATCGTTTCGAGTGGATTCTGCTGTCCAGAATGGCGACAACTCCGCGGTCCAGTTTTGTTCGAATCAGACGCCCGATGCCTTGTTTAAGCTGCATGATCGCTTCGGGTAATTGAAACTCACCGAATGGATTTCCCCCACGTCCCTCAATGTAATCAATCCGTGCACTTGTCACGGGATCTTTCGGTGAAGCGAAGGGCAGTTTATCGATGATGACACATGAAAGCGCTTCGCCTGGGACATCGACTCCCTGCCAGAAGCTGGATGTTGCCACGAGGACCGAATGGGTGTCCTGCTTAAAAAGCTCGATCAATTTATGTTTGGGTGATTCCCCCTGGACAAAGATACGATACGGAAGTCGTTTGACGAGATACTGGTGGATCTCGAACATCCCCCGATAACTCGTGCACAGAACAAACCCTCGTCCCCGGGTTCCCGTCAGAATGCGTTCTGCTTCTCTCGCCGCTTCAGGATAAAAACCCGGATCCCCGGGATCCGGAAGGTGATCAGGGATGTAAAGCAATCCCTGCAAGGAGTAATCGAACGGAGATTCAAAGGTGTAGCCGGTCGCGAAGGAGACTCCGAGTCTGGACTGAAAATATGAAAAATCATCCCCGATCGACAACGTAGCGGAAGTGAATATGGAAGTCGTTGTTGCCGGACTGATCAATCGTGAAAATTCAGATGAAACATCAACGGGATGCGCGTGATACGCCGCGTGGTGGTTTGCGGCGTCCACCCAATAGACGTAATCCGGTTCGGTTGTCCGGAAGATGAATTGTCCTCGATCAATGAGATCGGTAATGCGGAGGTTCAATTCGCCAATCCAATCGACGGCATCCGGAGGGCAGATAGTTTGCACGGTCGAGCGCGCTTTTTCGAGTGATTCAGTCCAGATTTCAGCGGTGGAGAACCGGTTGGAAATCGCTGGATGTGTGAGAAAAAATCGTTGTTCTGTGGTCTCGACACGATCAAAAAGTGCTGAGGATGTCTCCTTCAACTTCTTCAGGTCGGCATTGAGTTGTCGACGATTCTGCTTCGAAGGAGGAAACTCTCTGAAGAACCGCGTAATCATTGCGATCAGGTCGGAGAGATCATTGGGGCCGAGACGGACACCGAGATAATCCGTGACGACGTCCTCAAGTAAATGCGCTTCATCGAAAACGATAACCGGTGTGAAAGGCAGAACATTTTTGTTTTTTTCACGACGTAGGATCAGGTCAGCAACAACGAGATGATGGTTGGCGATGATGATCGTTGCCTTTTCTGCTCTCTGCTTCATTCTCATAATGAAACAGGATCGATAGTGCTCGCATCGGCTGGCTGAGCACAAATCCGGCTTCGAACAGATCTCGCTCCAGAGGATCGAGTATTCCGAGATGTTGGATACTTCAGCAACATCGCCCGTCTGGGTTGTCTCCACCCACTCCCCGACCGCTCGAAACGCATCGGCTTCGATGTGAGACTGCAGACCTGGTGTGCGGAGGTAGTCGAACCATCGGGCGAGACAGAGGTAGTTGTTTCGCCCTTTTACGATGACCGCTGAAACAGGTGTGGGGAGAATCCGGTTCAGAAGAGGTACATCGTTGAAATAGAGCTGTTCTTGGAGATTCTTTGTACCGGTTGAGACGGTAAAACGATGACCGGAACTCGCCGCGGGGATCAGATAAGCCAAGCTTTTTCCCGTTCCGGTACCGGCTTCGATACACACCGATCGTTGCTCGGATAGCGCGTGCTCGATCACGGATGCCATATCGCATTGCTGTTTTCTGAACTCATATCCCGGAACGATAGAAGCGATGATACCATCCGGTCCGATGAGATCGTTTATTGAGGACATGACCTATCGAGCAGCCAACCAGACCACACTATCGTTGACCGCATCGAAATCCGCCCGATTCCGTTCGAATCCCATATCATTGCTGATGAAAATGACCGCCAGCCAATACCGGGAATCGGATCGGACATCCGCCAGGATGTGGCGTTGGACGGAGAAGTCTTCTCGCGAGAACATCCGTAATGAGACATCGGCCGAAATCTGGAACCTCGTATTTCCCTCAGACGTAAGATCTTTGCGATCCCGCGGGATGATCTGGACTGCCCCGAGTCTCTCGAGGAGGTTGTTGAGAAATCCATCGGGAAAATCTCTGCGAACCAGGGGTCTTAATGCCGTGATCAGGATCTGAGAGTTGCCATCGACATGATCGAACAGAAGATCGAACTCGGGATTCCGATGATGTTTCCAGTGAACGTCATCCGGCCAAGCAAGCGAATAGCCCTTCAATGTATTGCGATAGATGCCCTCCCGTACGAATCGTTCCATGGCGCGCGATCGGATATCACGTTCCGACACACATCCCCAGAGAATGCTAGCGAGGAGGAGGGAAACCGAGACCCAAATCGATATGATGCGCATCAGAAGAGCACTCCTTTCCCGGATCGCGCTCACCGAAGAGTCCATGCGGCGACACGATTGAAGTTCCAAGATACACTCAAGAAATTCACCGTGTCAAAAGACAATTCGATTTCAAAGATGTCGTTCCTCGAGACGCTGGACTGAGAAGACAGAAGAAGAATATGAATTTTGCATCACACCTATTGACTTTTTTTACTATTGGACTTATATTGATCGGTTGGGTTTTGACCCGAGAGGCAGACACAGGGAGACAAAGCTCTCCAATCCCGAAAGCGGACACCTCTTTGCCGGAATACCCACCACATCCAATAGTTTTGTGTACGCATGATCGCTTTTAAAGGAGGAGTGGCCTCTATGTCAAAAATTCCACCCATCGATCTGACCCCGGTCATCAATCTCGCTCGCGAAAAAGGATACGTCACATTCGCCGAGTTGAATCAGCACCTCCCAGAAAATCTCGTTTCACCGGAACAGATTGATATCGTTTTCCATCACCTGGATTCCATGAATATCAGCATCATCGAAGATACAAAAACCGAACCCCCACACACACAACGAAAAGATGAGGAATCCGTTCACGATGACGAGGAAGAGCGGAAACAGCCGGAAGAAAAATGGGGTGAAGTTATTGCGAAACCCATCGAAGCTTCGGCGGAAACCTCCGATGATCCACTGCGACTCTATTTCAAGGAAATGGGCTCCGTATCCCTGCTCGATCGCGAAGGTGAAATCCGGATCGCTCAGAAGATTGAAGCCGGAAAGATCGATGTAATCAACGCCGCAGCCAAAGCGCCATCCATGATCAAGGAACTGCTTCATTACAAAGAAGGACTTCTGGCCGGCATCTACCCCCTGGAAAATCTCATCAACGTCCCCGAAGACGAAAATCTCGACCGCGTCAAGCTCATCCAGGAAGTCGCAGATAAAATCAAATCGGTCGTTCAACTTCGTCAGGATCTGCGGCATAACGATCGCAAAGTTCAGACCCGGAACCTGTCCGATTCTACACGATCCAGGTATGCATCGACTCGGGCAGCCCTCGAGGAAAAGCTCGTTGCCGCCATCATCGATTTGAATTTGAATTATTCGTTTGTCGAGCAGGTCTGCGACAAGATCGAAGACATGGTGTTGCGCATGATCAGTTATCAGAGAGAAATCGACCGGCATCTGCGTTCGGTCGGGCTTGATCGACAATCCCTTTTCGATTATCTCAAGAAATTCTCCAACACATCCGACCCTGATGTCGTCGATATTGGCACCCGGAAAATCACGATCGGCGAATTGAAGGATATCGGGAAACGCATCCGGAACGCCGAGCGACAGATCACCCACATCGAGACTGAAGCGCATGCTCCCGTGGACCAGATGAAGCGAATCATGCAGGCGATCAGCCTCGGGCGAGTCAAAGAACGCTCCGCGAAAAAACAGCTCACGGAAGCCAACCTCCGACTCGTAGTCTCAATCGCCAAAAAATACACCAACCGGGGCCTGCAGTTCGCGGATCTGATACAGGAAGGGAACGTCGGTCTGATGCGGGCGGTGGATAAATTCGAGTATCAGCGCGGTTACAAGTTCTCCACCTATGCAACCTGGTGGATTCGACAGGCAATCACGCGTGCCATTGCAGACCAGGGCCGCACTATTCGAATCCCGGTTCATATGATCGAGACGATCAACAAACTGATCCGCACATCCCGACTGCTTGTTCAGGAACGCGGGACGGAGCCCTCGTGTGAGGAAATCGCGGAAAAGATGGATATGCCGGTCGAGAAAGTCCGGCTTGTCCTCAAGATGGCCCAGGAGCCGATATCGCTGGAAACACCGATCGGCGAGGAAGAGGACAGTCAACTTGGTGATTTCATCGAGGATAAATCGGTGGAATCTCCCTCGGAAGCTGTTGTCAACATGAGTCTCAAGGAGCAGGTCCAATCCACGCTTTCCACCCTGACTCCGCGAGAGAAAATGGTGCTTCGCATGCGTTTCGGCATCGGAACGGGGTATGAACATACACTTGAGGAAGTCGGCGAGTATTTTGATGTAACGCGCGAGCGCATTCGGCAGATCGAAGCAAAAGCGCTTCGGAAACTTAGACATCCCAGCCGCCGCGATAAACTCAAGCCGTTCTACAGTTGAATTTCCCCCGAGTCATCCGACTCCGGATTGCATCATGAGAATTTTGTTAACCCGCCCATGGAATCACACATCCATGCTGATTCCAAACCACGGCCTCGGGTATCTCGCCACCGCACTCAAGCAATCCGGACACGATCCTGTCATTATCGACTGCATCCTCGAACGAATGGAGCCCGAGGCATTCAACCGTTTGCTGAGGACATCCTCCTTCGAAGCCATTGGTTTTCAACTCTATACATTCGATCTGCCACAATTCAATCGGTATCTGTCCATGATTCAGGATCTCAGCATCCCAATCATAACAGGCGGACCGCATCCCTCTGCGCTGCCGGTTGAATTCATGCACGATTACAAGCGAATCGATTATGCATTCCAGGGCGAGGCGGAAGTCGGACTACCGACACTCCTCGATCTTTTGTCGTCGAGGTCTTCTCTCTCGTTGTCCTCGCTCCAATCGATTCCCGGACTCTGCTTCAGACACGAAGGGCGTATCCTGACCAATCCGCCCGTGTTCCATCCGACGCTCGATGACTTCGGGATGCCGGACTGGGAGCAGATTTCACCGCTGAAGTATCCCGTCGCCCCTCAGGGTACCTTTACCCGAGTTTTGCCGGTCGCTCCGATCACCATCACGCGCGGTTGTCCGTATCCCTGC
>CAYYMM010000158.1:0-7821 GCA_964472395.1 uncultured bacterium
ATCATTGACGGTCCTCCGATATCGATGTTCTCGATGATCAGTTCGTGATCATCCGGATTCTGAAGGACGGTGCGCTCAAAGGGGTAGAGATTGACAACAATGATTTCGAATGGCTGGATTGCGAGTGAACGCAGGGTATCGAGATGTTTCGGGTTGGATCGATCCGCCAGGATTCCGGCATGGATGATCGGATGAAGCGTCTTGACCCGACCATCGAGAATCTCGGGGAAGTGTGTCACATCACTGACGTCGATCACCTGAAGTCCTTCATTGCGAAGCGCAATCGCAGTGCCGCCCGTTGAGACTATCTCGAAGCCGTGATTCAGGAGTTGCGCGGTGAACTTCACAATGCCTGTTTTATCGGAAACACTGATAAGCGCTCGTTTCAAGGACGAATTCATATCTCTTCCCTTTCTATGATGATGTCAGGGTATCGAGGCGGCCTGCAGAAGAGCCGCAACCGCTTTAGTCGGATCCGGCATATTGAAAACCGAACTGCCGGCAATCACGATGCGTGCTCCGGCTCTGACCAGATCCTTGACATTCGATAGATTCACTCCCCCGTCAACGGATATGATCGCTCGAAGGTTTCTGGAACGGATGACATTGTGCAGACGAGCAATTTTATCAATGGTTTCGGGGATGAAGTCCTGTCCGCCGAATCCAGGATTGACCGCCATGACAAGGACGAAATCGACGAGATGGAGGATTTCGGCGAGATGGCCGAGGGGTGTCGATGGATTGATTGCCACACCCGCTTTGACACCTGTCGAACGGATCATCGTCAGCGTGCGGTGAAGATGAACACATGCTTCGACATGCACCGACAACCGATCCGCTCCAGCCTTCACGAACGCATTGATGTATCGATCCGGATCGGTGATCATGAGGTGGACATCGAGTGGCAGTCGGGATGCATTTTTGATCGAATGGACAACTAATGGACCGATTGTGATGTTCGGCACAAAATGCCCATCCATGACATCCATGTGAATCAGATGGGCTCCTCCACGGCTGACCAGCTCAATTTGAGAACCCAGTTGCGAGAAATCGGCAGATAGAATCGATGTCGCAATCTCAATCATCCCACCCTCCTCACCATTTTTCGCTCAAGGCTTTCCGAGCATCCAGATAGACTTCGATTCGGCCTTCTCCCGTTTTTGAAACCACAACACTGACCGTATCTCCGGGGGTCGGTGTCATTCGACGGAGTATTCGACGTTCATCGCCCAGAATATACTCGATTTGTAATTGCTTCGCTACCGTGTCGTCGGGAATTCGATACGTGAATGTCTCGGAGTCAGACCCGCTGGAAGCCATATCCTCCGGAGTGATCTCGAGGGATACCGAATCGTGATCAGTGAGCATCTCTCCGGCTTTGGGAGTTTGCGATACGACCATTCCGGGTTGCTGCATACGGGTTTGCGAAATCACGATTTCCGGATTGAAGTGATTACCCAGAATTTTTCGGCTTTCGTCAATCGATTTTCCGATCAGGTCGGGCATGCGGAATTCCATCGGTTTCTCGCCGAGACTGACGAGAAAGCGAACGGGAGATCCCGGCAACACGATTTCACCCGGCCCCGGTGCATGCGCGATGACCTCTCCTTCATGGTAAACAGCATCATGTAGGAGAATCTCGGAGACTGAACCAAAGCCAAGTTGTGACGCCTCGATTCGCGCCTGGCGGACGCCGAATCCGGAAAGATCTGGCATGTCGATATGCTCCGGTCCGGACGAGATGATCAAGTGGACTGTGGAATACCGCTTTCTCGTTTGTCCGGCGATTGGAGATTGTGAGATGATGCTGCCGCGAGGAATGCTTTCGTGGGCCTGCTCACCGTCGATCACACTATAGATCTGCGTCTCCTGAAGATGCTGGATGGCGGAAGCGAGATCCTTACCCGTTACATCCGGGAGCACTACATCTCCGCCACTTGTGATAAAGTGAAGCGTCACCCACCCGGCGAAAGCGGCAAGCACACAGAATACAACAAAGAAAAACAGATATCTCATCGTTCCCTCGGCAGCTGTCTGATCACACAGTGGGCTTCCCCTGAAATCGGTCTCCTATTTTCACATATCTGCCATTGATGAGCAAATCACCGCGCATCCGTGCTTTCGATGGAGGCTGGACCTCCTCCAATCGCAAAAGGCCGCTGCCGGTTTGAATCAGCAGCCCCTTATTCGGTAACGATCCGACGATGCAACCGGGAGCAGCACTCGAAACAACTCCACATACAGTCGGGTCTTGAAGAACTGCCCGGTGAACCTTGATTCGCAGATCATTGACGATCGAGAACGCACCAGGCCTCGGAGTCATTCCCCGGATATGTCGAGCGATTTTCTCCGAGGAACATGACCAATCGACCATCCCGTCCAAGGATTGCAGTTTGGGTGCATATGTCGCATTCTGATGATCCTGCTCGATCGGCACCAGAAGATCTGCGAGATACTCCTTCAATGTCTGCGGCAACAGTGCTGCTCCAAGATCCGCAAGTTTCAATTCCAATGAGTCCACATCATCTTCAGCGGTAATATCGATCGAACACTGCCGGAGAATCGGACCTGCGTCCATGTCTCGGCAGGTTTTCATGATTGATATCCCGGTGCGTGCGTGACCTTCGATGATCGCCCAGTTGATTGGTGCAGCTCCTCGAAGAGCAGGAAGAAGTGACGCATGCACATTGATGACACCATACCGGGAAGCTTGTAAATGGCGATCCGTCAGGATTTTTCCGTAGGATGCTGTCACAACCACATCAGGCGCAAGTGATTCGAGCAGACCATAGAATTCGGCAGTTCGGATTTTTTCCGGTTGCACGATCCGAGCTGATAATTCGGCTGCTTTGACTTTACAACATGGAGGCTCCAGATGCTGATGTCTGCCCTGGGGTCGATCCGGTTGCGTCACGACCAGTACGACATGAAAAGGATCTGCCATCAGACTGCACAGAATCGGGACAGCGAACCGAGACGTCCCCATGAAGACCACCCGGATCGGGTTCACGCAGATAGCGGTTCCTTTCTAAGTCTTCTTCGGAGCTTCCGATGTGCAAATTCTTTTTTTATCGGCGAGAGTCTGTCGACGAACAGAACACCATTAAGGTGATCCGTCTCATGTTGAATGATTCTGGCTGTTGTTCCTTTTTCCTTGAGAAATATCGGTGTGCCATCCCGGAGAAACGCCTCCACCTCGATCTGGCTCCATCGTTCAACATCAGCAGTATAGTCCGGAACGCTCAGACATCCCTCCTCACACACTTCGCGCTCACGGCTATGTGCAACAATGTTAGGGTTGATCAGTTCGCGCACTTCCGGATGTCCTTCATCAAGTCCGAACGTCACGATGATAACACGCTTCGACACACCAATCTGAGGTGCGGCCAGCCCGATGCCGGGAGCGCGATCCATTGTCTCCTTCATGTCCTCGATCAGTCGATCGAGTTCTTCATCGAACTGGGTAACCGGCTCAGCCACCTGCTTTAAAATCGAATCACCGTATATCTTTATTCGACGCTGCACGCTTTTACCTCCACGAGTCAATTCATCACTTTGATTTTAACGAGAGCATGAGATCATATCAAGCGTTAGACTGATACTCGATTAACGAATATCACCGGTTGATCGGTATCGGTCTGCCTATGTATTTCATGACTTCCTGAACATCCTCCCAGACCGGCTTCCGATACTCCGGGTTTCGCAACAAAGCGGCAGGATGATAAGTGACTCGGAGACAGATCCCTTTGTAATCATGAAATCCACCGCGCAACGCGACCATCGGTGCGGACTTTCCGAGCAACCATTTTGCGGCGGTTGCACCAAGAGCAACAATAATCCTGGGCTGTAAGACCATGAGTTGCTGTTCTAGAAATGCACCGCACGCTGTCATTTCATCCGTTTCCGGAACACGATTGTTCGGAGGTCTGCATTTCACGACATTACAGATGTAAACTTCTTTCCGACTCAATCCCATGGCCAGAATGATCCGATCCAGATATTGACCGGCTTTTCCGACAAACGGCAATCCAGTTTTATCTTCATCGAAACCAGGCCCTTCACCAACAAAAACAATCTCAGGGTTCGGATTTCCCTCACCAAATACGATGTGATTCCTCGTCTGATGCAATTTACATCGATGACAATCTCCGATCAGATCCCGAATGGATTGAAGCGATGACCCCCTCTCATGCGAACAGCTCTCATGGCCGCTGACAGTATGATCCTGAGGCACTTCATGTTCAACAGGTATTACATGGATTCCGATCGATTCGACGCCTTCGGATTTAAGGCGTTCCAGATGTCTATGAACTTCGATCAGAATGCCTTTGATTCCATCATTCAAGGCCATCTTACTGTGTTAACCGGATTTCTGGATGGAGGCGAGAAGTCCGTCGATCGCTCTATTGATCTCACTGTTTATATTGGCGTCTCGCAGCTTGGAAAGATACGGAATGGCATCCTTGCCACCCAGTTTTCCAAGAGTCTGAATGAGTTGGGAAACAGCTGGTGTACCCGGAGTGGCGATCTTGGCGGAGAGATACCGCAGCACACGCGGTCGTTCAAGTTCCGACAAAGCCGCTATCGTCTCGGCAATATATTCCTGCTCGCCCAGGAAGGAAACCAGATGCGTCACCGCGCGCTCCTGATCGAGCGTACGGATGATCCGGATGACATCAGGTCCCAGTTCCGGCAGAGAGATGAATCGAGTGAGCAGCCGGATGGTCCGGCGGGAGCTGATTCCCGCGAAAACCTCAAGAATGACAAGCTTGACCGGCACTGGGGCATCCTGAATCATCTCCTCAAGAAGATTGATCCCTTCCTCGGATCCGATTTGACCAATCGTTCGAATTGCACTTTGCTTGAGCGTCCAGTTCTCGGATTTGAGACACCGTTTGAGCATCGAGAAGACGACAGGTAACTTCGAGGAGGACAACACTTCCATTGTTCGTCGCCGAACGGAAATGTTCTGATCGCTCAAGCCGCTGATGATCATCGAAACGCTGTCATCCGAGTTGAGACCTGCCAGAACGCTGATTGCATTGAGTTTCGCGACAGTACTGCCCTTTGCTAGAATATCGCTCATCGCATCGATAACATCGTCATCGGCATGCCGGATTAGAATCTCGACGACACTCAGATGGACCAACCGGTTCGGATTGGAAAGCTCTTTCTTCGCCCGGCAGAGAATCGCACCGGTTTCGATTGCAATCAATGCCCGTATTGCGGCGTTCCGAACATTCCATGATTGATCGCTCAGAGCATCGAACAGGCATTCTACCGCCCGTTCTTCCTGTCGTTTTCCAAGAAGCTCCACGATTGTGGATTTCAGCTCTTCGTCATTCGAGTTACCAAACAACTGGATCAGGAGGTCGGTTGCGGCGGATGAGTCATATCGTGCGAGCACGACAGCGATGTTTTTTCTGAGCGCCGCGTCGCCTCCCGGCGAGGACAGGATGCCGCGGAAAGCCGGAAGAGCGATACGAGGCGAGACCTGGGCAAGAGCATCCTGAGCGGAATTTCGAGTGATCCAGGAATCATCGTAGAGCAAGTGAAGCAGTGAAGGGATGACGGTCTCGTCTCCTAGTTTACCGATCAGTTTAGCAGCGACCGATCGAATTTTGTGGTTGTTATCTTTCAATGCTTCGAACAACAGATCTTTGATTTCATCAAATGCATGATTCGGGAGGGCCATCAGCGCCTGATGCCGCTCGGCAAGCGTTCCTGTCTGGAAAAGTTTAACCAGTTGTTCGAGCGATTGCTGAGGCACCGGTTTACTCATCGGATTAAACCTCTACCAACCGAATTTCTTGTAGTTATCAATCCGTTCGATCGCTTCCTCTGCAAAGAACCGTACCAATTCATCGGTATCCTCTTTGGCTTTCTGCAACAGTGGAACCGCCTGATCGTCTCCCATCAATCCCAGGGAATATGCTGCAGTCTGCCGAACACGAGGATCAGAATCACTCAGCAGCCCACTGATATCCGGAAATGCTTCCTTCGCCTGCATGAACCCAAGAGCCCGCATGGCGTGTTCTTTTTTCGAAGCGCTTGTCTTTAACATCTCACGCAAGGGTTCAATGGCACGTTTGTCGCCGACCCAGCCCAGAATGAACGCAGTATATTCGGGAACACCTTCCTGATCTATTTTAAGATTCTCGATCAGAAATGGAGCGACCAGACCGGGTTTATCCTGTTCGATCAACCTGAATTTGAAGTACATTTTATTGCGCATCGGGGTGTTTTTTTCTGCGATGGCCCGATTGAGTGTCTCTATTGCGGATCGGATGTCGTCTTCAGTAGCCGATTGCGACTCCTCCGAGCAGAATACCGGCATTGATCCGGTCAATTGAAAAATCAGAATGGCAAAGAATAACAGAATTCGTTGAATGGAATGCATGTGCTGCTCCCTCCGCTTTTCGCCTACTTCTTCTTCAACCGGATGACACCGGACTTAAAGAAATTGTACATGATGCCGTACGCTCGCAAGGGCTTGACTCCGCTGATGGTGACAATCCCTTTGATATCCGTTTTTCCATCAATCCGACTGAATATGAAGCCTTCCTGTGTGTTGAAATCCAGTCCGATAAAATCCTCCGGTCGATCGGAGGTCCGAACTGGAACAGCATCTTTGCTGCCGAGCACGTCGAGGTATTTTTTCATCAGTTGGGTGCGTGCAATTTCCACAAACTTCTTGACTTCGACATCTTTCGGATACTCGACATTCAGGTCTTCCCAGATCTGTAACGCTTCTTCGTACATACGTTCCTTGAAGTAGTCATTCGCCAGTTTCTTTTTCTCGGCAAGTGGATCTGCAGGAGAAACAGGCTTGGAAGGAACCTGTGCTGGAGGTGGCGGTGAAGATGGCTTGATCGTTTCTATCACCTGAGTGATATCAGATAATGCCGGCCGAGACAGTTTTTCGGCCGGCATCTTCGTTGTTCTTCTCAATAGCGCCTGAAGACGTGCGACGAGTTCATCGAGGTGAAACGGTTTTACCAGGTAATCATCCGCGCCCGAATTCAATCCAAGAACACGATCTTTGACGGAGTGTTTTGAGGACAGGATGAGGATGGGTCTGTCGGCGACGGACGGAGTGTTCCGAATCACCCTGCACAGTTCCAGACCATCGATGCCAGGCAGCATGATATCGACGACGAACAGGTCGGGTAATACACGCTGTAAGGTTTTCTGTGCATCTTCGGCCGAGCTAGTGGGTACGACCGCGAATCCCTCCGAATTCAAAACATCATCAAGCAATTTCTGGATGAACTCGTCATCATCGACGACCATCACCGTTGTCTTCTGCAGGCGCGAAGTCACTATTTCTTTTCCTCCAGAACTGCCTGTGCGGCGGCTAACCGGGCGATCGGCACTCGGAAAGGTGAGCAGCTCACATAATCCATTCCGACTTTATGGCAGAATTTCACGCTGCGCGTTTCGCCTCCATGTTCCCCGCAGATTCCGATTTTGAGCGAGGGGCGTGTTTTTCGTCCCTTTTCGACGGCCATCCGGATGAGCAATCCGACACCATCCTGATCGAGAACCTGGAAGGGGTCGTAATCGTATACGCCCAATTTTACATATTCCGGCAGAAACTTTCCAGCGTCGTCGCGACTGAATCCGCAACTCATCTGCGTCAGATCGTTGGTTCCAAAGCTGAAGAACTCCGCAACTTCCGCGATCTCATTGGCTGTCACAGCTGCGCGAGGCACTTCAATCATGGTCCCGATCAGCACTTCGAACGGTAAACGTTCCAAACCCCGCTCCTCGCAAATCTGATTGATGACACCCAAGGTCACCTCACGTTGCAGAATCAGT
>CAYYMM010000159.1:0-7567 GCA_964472395.1 uncultured bacterium
ACTCGACGATGTCTTCATCACCAATTGCGTCAAATGCGTTCCGCCCGGGAATCGTCCCGAGACCCCCGAGATCCGGCGATGTGAAGCGTTCTTGAAGGCTGAATTTGAGACGCTGCATCGACTGAACGCAGTATTGGTTCTCGGAGGCCTGTCCTTCCGCTCCGTTTTCCGGGTCTTGAATCCGGGTGCTCGTGTGCCAGCATTTAAACACGGTGCGATTTTTACTCCGGGCGAGGGGCAACCGGCGATCATCGCCTGTTATCATCCGAGTCGAAGGAACATTCAGACTCGATTGGTGACGGCATCCGAGATCGATCGGGTGGTGGTGGAGGCTGCCCGGATTTCCAGTTGAACAAACCCGTTTGAGATCCGTAATTCATCACCAGAACGATGGTGACCGAGAGAGAGAAGAGCTTCATGGAAAGCCGGCGATTCAATCTTGAAAACAGGATTGGATTCAGATATCATCGCTACGCTTTCCGTGTGGACTGCTGAACATTCGGACGCTCGGTTTCTGGCGATCGGAGAGAGAATCGATATGAAGCTGGCTAACGGTTTGATCGGGTGTTTCGTCCTCAGTCTGGCCCTATCCCTGAATGCATTCTGTCAGGAGATCCCACCGGCGGACACTGTTCCGGTTTTGAATGACGACCGTGTCTTCGAACCTCCCCGGGAAGTGACCGCGGTTGATGTCGACAATGATGACGGCGGTGTCATTCATGTGTCCTGGAAAGAGCCTGCGGGCGCGACACCGGACCATTACATCGTTGAGATGGCCGGGCCGGACGGGATCTGGCAGCGAGTGACCGAAACGGTTCTTCTGGATTACGATGTGATGGAGTTGCCGAACTTTACACCAATGTCCTTTCGGATTGCCGCCGTCTATGGCGATAAGGTGTTCCGCTCGGATGAAATTTCCGGAGCGATGGCGCGCGATCATTGGCTTAAATTGGGAAAGATACCGGTTCTGCTGGCCATCGCTGTTTTCGTTGGACTTCTTGTTTTCTTCATTATCTCGGCGCGCCTTGGCCGCGAATTGTTCGTTCGGCGGATCACGGGATTGAATGCCGTCGAGGATGCGATCGGGCGGGCGACCGAGATGGGCCGGCCGGTCTTGTACGTGCCCGGTACGAGTTACATCGAGGATGTTGCGACGCTGGCGGCCCTGAACATTTTAGGTGAGGTGGCGCGCCGGACGGTGCATTACGATGTCAAGATCATCGTACCGAATATCGATCCGATCGTGTTTGCGATCGCTCGGGAAATCGTCAAGGAGACCTACAACTCCGAGGGCCGACCGGATGCCTTCGATCCGGATTCGGTCTTTTTCATGGTCCCCGAGCAGTTTGCGTATGCGGCGGGAGTCAATGGCATCATGGTCAGACAGGAACCGGCGACGATTTTCTTTATGGGATGGTTCGCCGCCGAATCACTGATCATGGCCGAAACCGGCGCATCGACCGGGGCGGTTCAGATCGCCGGTACGGATGATCTCGGACAGTTGCCCTTCTTCATCACCGCGTGCGATTACACGCTGATCGGAGAAGAACTCTATGCAGCATCCGCCTATCTCGGAAACGAACCGATCCTTCTCGGTACACTTAAAACCCAGGACTACAGTAAACTCGTTTTCATCATCGTCATGGTGATCCTGACCGTTCTGGGACTCATCTTCCCGCATCTCGATGTCATCTCCTGGATCCAGGTTCGCTGAAAGGCTCTTCGACACGTGCTGAGAACCATTCAGAAACTGAAATTCATTCATGTTTCAAACAATAAGAGGAGGTTCATACCACACATGACACTACACACCATACACACCGGTTCAACCGGTCGGGTATGGCGTGCGATCATGTCGGGAATTGTGTGTCTTCTAGCCGTCTGCATGCCGTTTGTCCCGCATGCGATCGGCCAGGACCAACAGACATCTCAGACAGATGCCGCGCCGGAACCGATCACTGAACCAGTTGCGGGCGATGAAGCCGTTTCGGTCGAGCCTGCCCCGGTTCCGACAGTGCCTCCAGGGGCAACACTCCCGGTCGTTGTTGCAATGGATGTCCCGAGCGACACAGGCAATGCGATCTCGATCCGCTGGCCGCATGATGTGACCCAAGCGAAACCCGATGCCTACATCCTCGAAATGCAGACTCCGGATGGTCTCTGGAAACAGGTTACCCGCACCGTCCTGACCTCCTATCAGGTCTCAGGTGTTCCCAATTTCACCCAGTTCCATTTCCGAGTCAAAGCTCTCTATGGTGAGGCTTCCATGACGTCGGACATCGCCGGACCGATCGAAGCTCGCGATCACTGGTTTCGAACCGGTAAGATGCCGATCGTGGTGGCGATCGCGGTATTCGTGTTGATTCTGGTGATGTTCATCAATGCGGCGCGACGGGGTGTGGAGCTTTTTGTCCGGAGGATTTCCGGGTTGAATGCGGTGGAAGACGCCATCGGGCGAGCGACGGAGATGGGAAAGCCGGTTCTCTATATTCCCGGCACTTCATCCATCGAGGATGTCGCCACGCTAGCATCCCTAAATATCCTGGGTGAAGTTGTCCGGAGAACCGTCCATTACGATGTCAAGATCATCTGCCCGAACCGCGATCCGATCGTTTACACCATTGCTCGGGAGATTGTCCGTGAGACATACGCATCCGAGGGAAGACCGGACGCGTTCGACCCGAACTCCGTATTCTTCCTCGTTCCGGACCAGTTTGCCTATGCCGCCGGCGTTGATGGGATCATGGTCCGGCAGAAACCGGCCACGATCTTTTTCATGGGTATGTTCTGGGCCGAGGCATTGGTCATGTCGGAAACCGGAGCGGCGACGGGAGCGGTGCAGATAGCTGGCACGGATACCCCGGCTCAGCTACCGTTCTTCATCACTTCATGTGACTACACATTGATCGGCGAAGAACTCTATGCGGCTTCCGCGTATCTCTCGCGGGAACCGCTCCTTCTGGGAACGCTCAAAGCGCAGGATTACGGCAAGCTGATCTTTATGATCTGCATGGTCGTGTTCTCGATACTGGCCATCGTGTTCAATTTGGATCTCTCTCCATATCTGCTGGTGAAATGAGGTAGGTCATGAAACGAAATCTGCCCTTGTACTTATTGTTCGTATTCGCGATCTGGGGCGGCATATCGGTCTTTGTGGGCAAGGAATCGGTCCACGAAATCGATAACTTGCTCCGGAACAAACTGCTCCTGATCGTCGGCGCTTTCGCCATCATTCTGGGTCTCGGAAGCCTCATCTTCCACCACATGGTGAAGATCCGGAACAAGTCCCGGTACTGGCAATACAGCTACGTCACCCTGGTCTCGCTTTTCATTTCGTCTTTCATCGGCCTGTTCGGCGGCGTACGCGGTGAAAAAAGTCTTCCGACGATTTTCGGTGGATTAGTTCTCCTTGCGCACGATGGCCAGGTGTACGCGTTCCAGGATGAAGCGGAATTGGGCCAGTTCAAAGCTTCGCCCGATAAATATGTTGATCCGGCCCGTGCCGTGATGCCGTTGCCTTCCAACGTTGAAGCTCCGCTGTCACGCTATGCGGCTTCATCGTTGCGTGACGAGATCGAACTGCGCGCGGCCAATGCGCGTCGCAACGGGACTCAGTTTGAAATGATCAGCCCGGTCACCGGCAAGCCAGTCCCGTTCAAGAAAGATTTCCGGATCCATATTCAACAACTCTTCGAAGGCATTCTGGTGCCATGTGGATCCACGATGTTTGCCATGCTCGCCTTCTACATGTGTTCGGCGGCCTACCGGGCATTCCGCATGCGCAACCTGCATGCCGGTGTGCTGCTGGTTTCGGCGTTCATCGTCATGCTGGGCCAGATCCCGCTTGCAACCGCCTACATCCCCGGTGTCTATGAACTCCGCCAGTGGATTCTCGATGTCCCCAACATGGCTTCCAAGCGCGGCATCATGATTGGTGTCGGTCTTGGCGCGGTCGCGACATCCTTTAAGATTATTTTCGGAATAGAACGTGCGTGGCTGGGAGGTGACGAATGAGCAACCGAGTCGACAATCAGACGGTCTGGCAGAAGATGTTGGGGGTCGACCGACGCGTGATTTATGTCATCGTCGCCCTGGTCATGATCATCCCGATCATCTTTCCGTTCGATCTTCCGATACGGGTTTCCAAACGCACGACGCAAACGCTGTTCGATGCCGTGGAAAAATTTCCCAAAGAGCACAACGCCATGCTGATCTCGGCGGATCTGAGCCCGCAGGATCAGCCCGAACTCTACCCCATGCTCGTGTCATTACTCCGCCATAGTTTCCATCGCCGTATCAAGGTTCTGGCGATGTGCCTTTACGCCAATTCGCTCGGGTTGGCCGAACAGGCGTTCAACCAGGTGGTCAGCGAATTCAACAATCGGGCGACGACCGATGAAGAGCGCATTATCTATGGTCGCGACTACGTGTTCCTCGGGTGGAAACCCCCTCCCATCGTTCCGATTCTCGGCCTGGGTGAAAACATCTTCGATGTGTTTCCGAAGGATTTCTACGGGAATGATCTGATTCAGCAGCCGATGATGGCGAACATCAAGAGCTACCGCGATATGGACATGATCGCATCGATCGCGGCGAACGCGCTGCCCATCACCTATGTGGCGTATGCGCAGGCTCGGTACGGGATCAAGGTTACAGCCGGTGTCACGGCCGTGTCCGTCGCGGACTTCTACCCCTACCTCGACTCGGGACAACTCACCGGCATGATCGAGGGCATGAAAGGTGCCGCGGAATACGAAAAACTCATTCAGGAGAAGTTTTCAGATCAGGAACGCCGGATGGCATGCGAAGGAATGAGTGCTCAGTCGACCACACATATCGCCATCATCCTCATGGTGATTCTCGGTAATGTCTGCTACTTCATGCAGCGCCGGCACGAAAATAGGAGGGGAGTATGAACATAGCAACCGAATTCTGGACTTGGAATGCCGCCATCCTGACCATCGCCATCTTCTCGTTTCTATGGCGTGACAATCCACTGTATCGAATCGCCGAGCATCTCTACATCGGCGTCGCGAACGGCTACTCGATCACTCTGACTTACTTCAACGTCGTCGTTCCAATGATGATCGATCCGCTTGTGAATGCTGGAAAGATGGTCAAACAGGACGGTTTTTCCACCGCGGTGCTGAATCCCTTCAATGATGCCAACTTCTTCATTATTCTCCCGATGATGGTCGGTGCGTTGTACATCACACGCTTCATCCCGAAAATATCCTGGATGGTGCGGATCCCGATCGGTTTGACGATGGGATACTACACGGCAATCTCGATTCCGGCCTCGTTTGAAGCGGGCATCCTGCGGCAACTCGAAGCGTCCATCGTCACACGCGCGCAACTCGCCGAGTTCTGGCCCGGTTTCTGGACCATCGTCATCCTGCTCTCGACACTCGCCACGCTGATCTATTTCTTCTTCTCAACCGAGCAGAAAGGTGTTCTGAGGCCGATCAGCAACTTCGGTATTCTGATGGTCATGATCGGATTCGGTGCTTCCTTCGGTCTCACCGTCATGGCGCGTATTTCGCTGGCCATCGGCCGCTTCATCTTCATCTTCAAGGATTGGCTTGGGGTGGTCAGTTGATATGAATGTCCCATCACCCGGAAGGATGCACAAGTGCCCGATCTGTGCGCATACCTCTCCGGTGCTGATCGACAAGGCAACCGATTACGCCTACTGTCCGGTCTGCCTGTTTCCGATCCGGAAGGACTCTTCCGTCCCGCTGGGTGATGCGACATTTCCCAAGTTTCTGGGATTATGTAAGAAAAGGATGATTGCAGTATTCTGGGCGCCCTGGGCTCCGGGCGCCCGGGATTTTATCCCGCTGTTCGACATGACTGCGCGCGCATTTCAGGACAGAACGATCTTTGTGTCGATCGATATCTCCGACAACCCCGAGATGAATCGTTTTTACGGCATCGAGATCCTGCCGACCGTTCTGGTGTTCGAATACGGCAGAGAGATCAATCGATTGCTCGGCGCAGTGTCCGCCTTCGATCTCGAACGCCTCGCAAGTGTTTAATTTTTAATCACCTTTTCTTTATTCTTTGATTCAATAATTTCATATTCATATAATAAATCCATTGATGCATCGTATCAGGAGATTGTTATGGTGAAGACAGTTATTACTGGAGTTTCTATAATAGGCTTGCTCGCGATATTCGTCGTTCTCTTCGCATCGGCTTCGGATTCCCACGATTGATCGGTAGAATCGCTGTGGACTTATAAAAAGCTTCTATTGTCTCCTGGGTTGTTTGCCCTGGATCATCAGAACGTCTCCCATGCCGCGATCGGATTCAGCCAAGACGTCGATGAAACAGTGGGACTCATGCTACGTTACTATTCCCGTATCGGTTATGAATGGCAATCCGAAATCGTCTCGGATGAACCCGTTCCCTACGATGCCGTGAATCTTGCGTTTGATTCGGCCGACACTCCTCACATTGCCTGTCTCGATCCGGCGGGATTCCGCATCTACAAGCGCGAGGGGATGGGCTGGCATTCCGAAATCACTGAAACAGAGGCTTATCGGATTGATGCGCTTATGTTCGATTCACTCGATCGATTGCATGTAATGATCGAGACCAGAAACTATGAGTTGAAACATGGGATCTTGATTGGTTCGAGTTGGACGTATCAAACGATCGATACAGACTCCATGTCTGCCAGGGCGGCGATGGGTAGCGACGATTTGCTTCGATTGACGTATTTCAAAGAAGATGGGATTTACTATGCCACGGTCAACGGAGACGGATCCGGTGTCCAGAAGGAAGTCGTGGAGCCGAGCGTAACACACACTGCTCAGGCATTTACGCTCGACAGCGCTGACAACCCCCATTTGGCGTATAGTATTCAATCAACAATGTATTATGCACATCGAAGCGGAACGAGTTGGCAACATGAAATCGTAGATCATCCTTGCTCTGGCAATGCCATGTCGATAGCCGTGGATCAGGGGATTATCCATGTCATCATACTTGACTCAGAAAGTAAATTTTATCATCTTTATCGTGAAACGACAACCTGGAACAGCGAACAACTGGATAAAGATCTTTGGGATCCTGTATTCTGCTGGCTGTTTGCAGAAACGGGCACTTCTACGTCTGGCCTATTGCAACAACTTGGGGGATGTACGGTATCTCGTTAAGGAAAACGGATACCGGCAGGCTGAGTTTATCGATTGTGGGGCGGTGTGGGGAATCTATCCATCCATCGCCATCGATTCATCCGATCATCTGCATGTAAGCCACAGTTATGGAGACATCGGTGCATTCCCTTTTCATGTTGGCTATCTCACAGATCGTGAAGGGTTCTGGAAGCCGAGCGTTGTAGATGATTCCGGATATGAATCTTCGATTGCGATTACACAAGACGATCAGCTGGTGTTGGCAGTAATAGGCGCAGAATCTCTTCGATTCGGGCGTCTGGAAGCGGGTCGATGGGAGTATGAGATTTTAATGGAAGGATATACGTTTTTTGGTTTGGATGTCGCGGTCGGTGCGGATGACACGATCGGAGTCAGCTTCATTTACGTGTCATCTCCGGGATCGG
>CAYYMM010000160.1:0-2721 GCA_964472395.1 uncultured bacterium
GACTCCTTCGGCAGGAAACTTGAGACAGGATTACATATGTGACACATACGGTTAAATTCAACACTCACGGTGTCAAAATAGCATTTCGACTCCATTCAGGCAATGGAGAAGGCTTGTGAGGTGCTCAAACCTCAATGAACACTCCACGCTCAGTTTACCTTTGAATTGCAGGTAGGAGAGTGAACGGGATCTCCGTATATTCATGTTTGCGTGATCATCCGATTTCCGGTAAAGTCGTTTTGTCTCCAAATTCAACCGCGGGAATGCTCCCTCCCGGAAGAGAGCGAAGGGAATCTGCTGTGAACAACACGTATCATGAACGTCGGAATGAACCGATTGGCTCGAAACAATCACTCGGGATCATCGCCCATGAAATCAAAAGCCCGATCAGTGCCGTGATCCAGCTGCTGCAATCCGCCGAAATCCTGCTCCAGGATTCGGATCAGGCGGAAGCGCTCGCATTGGTGCAACGTGCCATCAAAAGGGCCAGAAACGCGCTCCAGATTTCTCGTGGCCTGCTGGATTATCTCAAGGTGGATACCGTTCAGAAGCCTGCCGATGAACACGCGCTGATCCCTGCGGATAACATCCAGCAGTTGATCGAAGCGCAGATCCAGATGGCGTTCAATCGGGATGTCAGGCTGGAGCATGAGCTCCGGGACACCCATGTGCGTCTGGGGATCAACCAGTTCGAGTGGGACATTGTGGTCAGCAATCTGATTTCGAATGCAATCCGATACTCGAAGCGGGATGCAGGGACACAGACCGTCTGGATCAGGACCTTTATCAGGGAAAACTCGTTTGTTTTTGAAGTGCGCGATCAGGGGATCGGGATGAGTGATGATGAGAAGAATCGCATCTTCGATGGGTTCTATCGATCGATGAAGGCGAAGGAACAGACGACCAGCGGTTCCGGTTTCGGACTCGCGATGGTCAAGAAGATTGTTGAGGACACGGGAGGGTCGATTGAATGTGTCAGTGCTCCCGGTCTCGGAACGACGTTCACGGTTTTTTTCCCGATTCGTGGCGCATAGAACAGGATTTTGCCGATAAAAAAAACGGCAGATCCGAAGATCCGCCGTTCAAGTGGTGATCGAAAAAGGGGATTACTTCATCCCTTCGACAACGACGATCGGACAGAGTCCGCCGCCAGCCGAAATGTTGATGACGGCCGCTTCCGATGTTCGGCACATGCCGCCGGCATGCTGTCCGCCGAACGCGTAGAAGTTCTGGTTGAGTTTCTTGGATTTCCAGGCGAGTTCCGGAGCGACTTCCGGCAGTTCCATTTCGGGAATCTTCACATATTCCTGAACGACGTACTTCTGATTCGTTGTGGCTGCCAGCTTGATGGTTTCTTCCCATTTTGCTTGTGTATTGACATTCCCGACGCACACGCCCTGACCGCCGTACAGATCCATCGGCTTCAGGACCAGTGTTTCGCGGTTTTTACGGGTATACTCGAACAGATCGACTTCGGTCTTTCCATCTGGCCCCATCGTTTTCCGGGATGTCATCAGGCGGGTCCATGGGATGTTCGCGATGGCGACTTTGCGTTCATCGCGTGTATACAGCTTCATGATCTGCGGATCCTGGAGGTGTTCCAGAAGCGATTTGATCGATGCCAGAAGCGACCGGATCGAGTTTACGCAGCAGAAAGCATTGTCTTTATAGGCTGCGCGGAGAGGTTTGATGTCTTCCCACACATCGGTCCAGTTCCGGATCCAGCCACGGCGATACAGGATGTCGATTTCCATGCCGCCGGGTGTGTAGGCTTTGCCTTTGCGATAATCGAGTTCCTGCGGGGTCGAGAACTCGCAATTGAATCCCTGCCGTTTGAAATCCTCGACGATCAGCAGGAATTCCGGATAGGTCGCGCCTTTGTCCGACACGATCGCGATGTTCGGGAGCTGTTTCTTGCCGCCCCATTCGCGATAGGCCCGGAGAAGATTGTAGTGGATCTGCGGAATGAAGCGATCCGAACTGAGGAAGTATTTCCGGCGCAGTTTGTCCATGACCGGATTCTGCTCGATGATCTCGGTCTGCACATCGGAATACATCGGTCCGCCGGGTGAATCGGTATTGAATTCGATGAACTTGAGTGAATCGTTGTCCATGAACGCATCGTTACGGGTGATCCAGACGCGGCGCTGGGTGCCGGTTTCGCTGGCGACGAGTTCGGTTTCCTTTTCAGTCAGGTTGAACATCGGTTTGAACGCATCGTCTTTCCAGTACAGAGCGGTTACCTTTTCGAGGATGCTCATGACATGGTTTGAAACGCGAGCGACTTCGTTCATCTGATTGCGTGTGAGGAAATACGGCATGATGAACACGGGGAATGGCTTGTTGACCACGTCGTTGCCCTTGCCCACATTGATGACGCACCCTCTGCGATGGAATTCCTCATTGGCCTGGTTCAGAATATTCTTCGCCGGGTTTTTCGGAGTGTCCATCTTTTCGAGAGTTTTCCGGAAGTCCTTGTTGATTTTTTCGATGATCTTCGCATCCCTCATGTAGCATGTCTCCTCTCGTAGAACGAAAAAGGGGTTAATTCTGTTGATTCTAGTCCCCAGATTCGATCATGGCAAGCGGATTTTTTCAGATTATATTATAAAATGGGTCATTTTTTCGATTTCCATCATGCGTCCGCCCGGTGACCCGTCGCATCTGTTTTCTGTGGGCGACAGGCACAGGAATTGGAATTTCAGGGCAATTTCTGAAATA
>CAYYMM010000160.1:2731-7554 GCA_964472395.1 uncultured bacterium
AGTCGAAAAAACTTCGAGCATGATCATATTGAAGGGAATCTGAAATGACGTTTTCAATAGGTTTTTCGCGGTCCGGGAAAATCGCCCTCATTTCGATGATCGTCCTGCTTATGAGCAGCCTCGGATCGGCGATCACGTTTTTACCGGACGAAGGCACAGGGGTAACTCAGCAACTGGAGGGATTTCTTTCCCGTACATCGCAAGATACTGAAACAGTTTTCTGGGGAGACATGGCCTTCAGATTAGCGGATTTACAACGGAGCGGCTTCAGCGGCACCCGCTGGACGAATGGGAATGTGTACTATGTGTTTGATTCCGGATTGACAACGACTCAGCAGAATCAGTGGTTGAATGCGGCTGCGGAATGGTCTGCGGTTGCTTCGCTGAACTTCATCGCCCGAACATCCCAGTCGAACTACATTTATGTGTTCAGCGGCAGCGGCAACTGGTCCTACGTCGGAATGATCGGTGGGCGACAGGACATGAGCATCTACAATTGGTCTTACAGGTTCATCATTGTGCATGAGATCGGTCATGCGCTGGGACTCGCGCATGAACATCAGCGTAACGATCGAAACAGTTACGTCACGATCAACACCGGGAACATTCAGGATGGTTATGAGAACAACTTTGAAATGTGGTCGACCACAAACTATGGATCGTATGATTTCGACTCTGTCATGCATTACGATGGCTGTTCTTTTTCGATCGATTGTGCCGCAGGGAGCACATGCAACTGTTCGAATTATACAATTGAAGTGCTACCAGCTTACGAGGAGTGGCAGGATTTGATTGGACAGCGAAGTCATCTCAGCACATTGGATCAATCGGGGATGGCTATACGGTACGGTACCGGAACTCCCACCACAACCCCGACCCGCACGCCTACTCGAACTCCAACGCAAATGGCGACCAACACGCCAACTCGCTCACCAACCCGCACCCCAACGCAGATAACGACTGATACCCCGACGCGAACGCCGACCCGCACACCAACTCAAATGCTGACCAGTACCCCGACTCGCACGCCAACGCTATCGCCGACTGATACCCCGATGCGAACACCGACACCAACCCCGGTTGCGACCCGGACGCCGACATCCACTCCAACTCTACCCGATACTCCAACACCCGATGTGCCCCCGACACCTACTTGGACGCCGCAGGCATGTCTGAGTATGGGTGTCGCTATCGACATGCCGGCTCATACGTTCCAACCGAATGATCTGTGCTATTTGAATATCTGGCTGTGCAATACGTCGGATGTGCCGTTGCTCGATTCTCCGGTGTTCGTAATTCTGGAGGCGTTCGGGCAGTACTTCTTTGCACCGTCGTGGCGTTCGACTCTCGATTACTACATGCTGTCCGTTGAACCCGGCAAAACGCTTCTGAATGTTCTGTCTGTATTCAACTGGCCCTCAGGATCGGGGACTGCTTCAGGTTTCGTATTTTTCGCGGCCATGACCGATCCGGATATCCATTATATACTCGGCGAGTATGATCTATGGGAGTTTGGCTGGCAGGAGTAATCATAAGCGCAGGATTGAACAGAGTGGTTTTTTACAACGATTGGAGACGGATGTGGAGTTCCAGTAGATAAAACTCAAAAATCTGGAAGATTGACAGTTAACATGTCAGTGGAGTAAGCTTAACCTGTTGGAATGTATATACTTCAAATCTGATTAGATGCAAGATCGATCGTTCAGAAAGGAATACCAATGATCTATAAAACACTGGTCATCGGGATGATGATTGCGGTTGTTATTCCCTGTGTGGTCTTTTCACAGAGCGTCGCTCTGACACTTGTTATGCCGACAATGATGTACGGTCCAGGATCAGCGTTTTCTGTTGATCTGAACGTGAAAAATACTGGATCGGAGTTTATTGGAGCCCAAGTTTATGTTGCACTTTCGCTGGGAACAGGCGAGTTTTGGTTCTATCCAAGGTGGTCGAAATATCCTCCTGAAATCGATTGGAAAAATGTTGATGTCGCAGGGCATTTCGAAGAAACATGGAACGTTATTCCGGAATTTCTTTGGCCTGCTGATGCTGGAGAATTTTCGGGTGCGATGTTGTTTGCCGCAATAACACACAATGCGGAGTTAGTGAGTAATGTGTCAGAATTGACGTTTAGCTGGTCGGAGATACCTGTGCAGGTTTCGGTGGGAAACATGAAATTGATATCAGCCGGGAGTTTTACGCAGGGATCACCTTCAACAGAACCTTGCCGATTGAGTATCGAAACGCAGTTCCTGCACAACCTGACGCGGACTATATCTGTGATGGGAACCGAGGTTACACGCGGAATGTGGGCTGATTTGAAGACCCATCAACCGAGTCTGCCTGCTGATCAGAGCGACACATATTACAGTCCGACCATGAATCATCCAGTACAGCAAGTTACATGGTTTGAAGCTGTTTTGTTTGCGAATCTGTTGTCGGTGCAGAATGGTTACGTTCGATGCTACTACACGGATGCAGGTTTTACCGTGCCGATTACCTCTGGTGACTACACGACAGGCCCTTTCTATTGTGATTTTGATGCAGATGGGTATCGGTTGCCAACGGAAGGGGAATGGGAGTATTTCGCTAGAGCCGGAACAATCGGACCGTTTTCCTGCGATGAGTCACTTTATGATTCAGTCAGATGCCCGAGTTGTTCAGCAGGAACGTTTCCGACATTGGAACTCTATTGTGTGTATTGCGGCATTAATATGGGAATCTCTGCCGAAGCAGGAAGTAAACTTGAAAATCCGTGGGGGCTGAAGGATGTGCATGGGAATGTGTGGGAATGGTGTTGGGACTGGGCCGGAACTTATCCTTCCGGGACAGCAAACAACTATACAGGAACAGAATCAGGCTCGGAACGTATTGGTCGCGGTGGCGGTTTCTTCGATGTCGCGGCGGCTTGCCGATCTGCGGTTCGCGCCGGGAACACGCCAGATGGTCGGGGTGTCACCCAAGGTTTTCGTCTTGTTCGGACCACAGGTTTATGAAACATGGAATGAGGGATTGCTCCACGAGGTGATTGAAAATTTGAACTTGTTTCCATAAGTTTTTTAAACAAGCAAAACCAAAACAGAGCAAGGTATCTGTGCTTCAAGTTCAAGACATTTGTCCACGTACACATTACTTGGTAACGACACGGGGAAAGTCAGCCGTTCAGGGCTTGTAACCTCTCAAAAACCGTGACAGCGCCCTTTCATTGTGACTTTTCTTGAACAGATTTCGCTCCACCTTGTCGAACGACGAGCCACTGAAGATCAGTTCGCCGATCGTGTCGAAGGCGAGTTTTCTCGGGACGAGTTCCGCTTTGTAGGCCGCAACGGTTTCCGAGGCCAGTTTCGCATGCTCATCCGCAATCTCATTCAAACGCCCAACATTCGGTTTGTTCCCGTCAATCACCACAATATTGAAGTATCCGCCAACTCCAATGTTGTTGGCACTGGCCAGATTCGTCGCGTGGATAATCGATACCATCGCATCCACCGGATCCATCCGTTCTCGCCGCTCCTGCACCGTCTTCGTCCCGACGAAATCGGCAAAGGCGAAATCCGACATGTCCTGTCCCGATCCGATGCTCTGAAACACAGCCTGCACCGGCTCGTACGAAAACGTCATCATATTGAAGTAAAAGATCCGGAAACCTTCCTGAGGTTCGTATCCGGCCATGATCCCACGGTTGACGAACAAAAACTTGAGTTCCGCGAAACCACCCTTCCATGTCATCGCCGACTGCGCTTCCTCGATGATCTCCTTCTGGCTGATATCCACCTTGCCGTTTTTCGTCTCGTAATATCCGCGAATCAGATCGATGCCCTTAAAACCGAATCGATGAAACAGATACTCGTCAACATGCCGCCGCTTCATCTCACAGATCGATCCGAAAATCCGGTCTGCCACCTGCTGAATGGTCAGGAACTTGCCCGGTTTTGCCGGAAATTTCTGCCTCGATTCCTCTTCCTGTCTCAGGAAATGGAATGCGAGATGCTTGATTTCCTCACTGACCGAACTCGTTCCGGACCCGCCGTACGCCGCAACGATACCGAATTTTTCCGTCAGAGATTGTGGAACGATGGACTGGATCTTGTCACCCACATCCCCCTTGCGCTCCATGTTGCCCCAACTGACCTGCTCGTCACATACCATTGCGCCTGAAAAGTCATCAAATCGGATCGCATTGACCACCGTCATGACGCAGCCTCCTCTTTGATCGCCGCAATCGAGCTCTTGTATCCCCTCAGGAAATGCTCGAACGCGCGGGCATCCTTCGAGACCTTCATGCAGTCGGTTTCGATCGCATCGACATCGGCATTATCGATAATCAAGGCTTTGATGAATCGAATCGCATCGGCTTTCCTGAGATAGCCGTGGACGTAACCGATGACGATTTCCTGTGCGAGTTTCGCGCCGTGGCCGATATACTCTTTGTATCGTTCTGCGTGAGACTTTCCATGACCATTGAGAATCACGAAGGACGGATAGCCTCCGACTTCGTGATTGAACCGCAACGCGGCTTCCTGGGCTTCGAGCAACACGCAGAGGGCTTCCTCGGCACTCAGTCCCATCCGGCGCTTCTTGAGTTCCCGCTTCCGGAAAATGTCGATGAACGCGAGACTTGCTGCGTCACTGCCTTTTCCGATCGTTTCGAAATTCCCGGTCCCGAAGAAGATATTCCCCGGCACGCCGCTCCACTCATACCAGTGAAATCCATTCCGGGAATCAATTCCGGCAATCAACGCATGCATCTCGAATAAATGCTTCGTTTTAGCCGCCGCCGGATTGTACTTCGACCAACTGAACGCATCGGTCCGGATCTGATC
>CAYYMM010000161.1:0-7492 GCA_964472395.1 uncultured bacterium
GAACCCAGAATTCTCGAAAAGTGGTATGTCGACGACCTGTATGGTCAAATCTGCGATTCACGGAAAGATGCCCCTCTCTTTGTTTTGCATGACGGCCCGCCGTACGCCAACGGACACATTCATATCGGTACCGCTCTGAACAAAATTCTCAAGGACATCGTGGTCAAGTTCAAGACGATGCAGGGTTACCGTGTCCCGTACGTTCCGGGTTGGGATTGCCACGGTTTACCGATTGAACACAATGTCATGAAAGAACTTGGTGGCTCGGCGAAATTGATGTCACATGTTGAAATACGCGCGGAGTGCGCGGCGTACGCCGAGCGATTTGTGTCGGTGATGCGTGAGGAGTTCCGGCGCCTTGGTGGACTGGGCGAGTGGGAACGGCCCTATTTGACGATGTCTAGAACATACGAAGCGACGATCGTCGATGAGTTACAGAAAATCCTTCTGAGTGGATCGATTTACTCGGGATTCAAGCCCGTTCATTGGTGTATCTCCTGTAAGACCGCATTGGCAGAGGCGGAAGTCGAGTATGCCGATCACTCCTCACCATCGATCTGGGTCCGTTTCCCGATGGAATCCGATCCTGGAGATCGGATTCCGGAACTTGCCGGGCGTTCGGGTATCCATGTGATCATCTGGACCACCACACCATGGACACTCCCGGCCAATCTCGCCATCGCTTTCCATCCAACACTGGATTATGTGGCGTTTCAGGAAGGCGAATCGATCTACATTGTTGCTGATTCACTGTTCAGGGAAACCGTTGAGATCTGCCGGTTTCAGTTTCCCCGAATCATCGCACGTTTCAAGGGTGCGGTTCTGGAAGGACTTGAATGCCGACATCCATTCCTGAATAAAAAATCTGTTCTCGTTCTTGCGGATTATGTCACATATGAAACCGGCACGGGATGCGTTCATACAGCTCCAGGACATGGACAGGAGGATTACGAGACTGGGTTGAAGTATGGTTTGGAAGTCTATAATCCGGTTGATGATGCGGGATGTTTTGTTCCGGATCTCCCACACTTCGGCGGGATGAATGTGTTTGCAGCGAATGCCAGGGTCAATGAGTTACTTGAAAAAACCGGATATCTTCTGGCCCAGAGAGATCTGTCTCACAGTTATCCGCATTGCTGGCGCTGCAAGCAGCCTGTCGTTTTCAGGGCTACTCGTCAATGGTTCATCTCACTTCAGGAAAACAACTTGCGAAAAAAAGCTCTCGATGCAATCACTCAGGTCAGCTGGGTACCGGGATGGGGTCGGGAACGAATTTACGGGATGGTTGAGAACAGACCCGACTGGTGCATCTCCAGACAACGCGTCTGGGGTGTTCCGATCATGATTTTCACGTGCCAGAAGTGCGGGACGATTCTCAGGAATCCGGAAGTCAGCCGGAGAATTGTCGAGGCGGTCAGGGAAGACGGATCGGATATCTGGCTGACGGCCAAAGACACTCGGTTCCTACCCGAAGATACCTGCTGCGCATCTTGCGGAGGGCGTAAATTCAAGCGGGAAATGGATATTGTCGACGTCTGGTTTGAATCCGGAGTCAGCCATCGGGCTGTGTTGACGTCCGAAAACAGTCTGAGATGGCCTTCCTCGCTATATCTGGAAGGCAGCGATCAGCATCGTGGTTGGTTCCAGTCATCACTGCTCACTTCTGTCGCTAATTATGGTGTTGCCCCATATGAGCAGGTTCTGACGCACGGTTTCGTTGTCGATGGGGACGGTAAGAAAATGTCCAAATCGCTCGGGAATGTTGTTGTCCCGGAGGATGTGATCCAGCGATATGGCGCGGATGTTCTGCGATTATGGGTGGCTGCCGAGGATTATACCGAGGATATTCGGATTTCGGATGAAATTCTGAACCGATTGACCGAAACCTATCGCAGGATTCGCAATACCTGCCGGTTCATGCTCGGGACCCTGTTTGACTTCGACCCCACAGCGCCAGTCGAACAACTCACGGAATTCGACCGTTACATTCTGCACCGCTGGGCGGAAACACAGAATAAAGTGATGGATAGCTATGCCTCCTACTCGTTCTACAACGTCGTGAAAGCGATCCATAACTTCTGCATTGTCGATCTCTCCTCCCTATTCCTCGATGTTTCCAAAGACCGTTTTTATGTATCAGCTGCAAACGATCCGGTCAGACGCTCCGGGCAATATGTCACGCATCTCATCCTGACGAATCTCGTTCGTTGCATCGCTCCGATTCTCGCATTCACCGCAGAAGAGATATGGAGCTACATTCCGGGTTGCACAGGAAGTGTTCATATCGCTCGATTCGATTCGATCGACCCGAGTTGGCAGGACCCTACTATCGCGGCCAGGTGGGAGAAGCTTCTGAGGATCCGTGAACGTGCCGCAATCGACCTGGAGAGTGCCCGCCAGCAGAAAATAATCGGACACTCACTCGATGCGAATCTGATCATTCGCGCATCCGAGGATCTGATCGGGTTTTTGCGCTCATTCGAGATAGATGCGATTGCTGAAGTATTCATTGTTTCACAAGTCCGGCTTGAATCAACGGGTATCCGAGAAGGAACGGTCGATGACATCACGTTCGGCGTAACTACGGCGGAGGGTGGAAAGTGTGCCCGGTGCTGGAAGTACGATCGGGATGTCGGAAGCCTCTCGGAACACTCCGGTTTGTGTCCGCGCTGCCATGGTATCGTAACGGCCTCATGACACTCTGGATCATCGCCATCGCCGTCGTTGCTTTCGCATCTGATCAGGCTTCAAAATACATCATCACACGATATCTCGACCTGCATGCTTCGATCGATGTAATCCCCTCCTTCTTCCAACTGAGTCTCGTGCATAATCACGGAGCAGCATTTGGTATTCTGAGCGGGGTTGGTGAGCCGATACGATCGATCGCCTTGATCAGTCTGTCGGCGGCTGCGTTTGCGATTCTGGTCTATCTCTACTTTCAGCGTCCAGCCGGGGATCGTCTGGTTGCGTGTTCCATCGCCCTGATTGCCGGGGGCGCAATCGGAAATCTGACGGATCGGATCCGCCTCGGATATGTCGTCGATTTTCTGGATGTTTACGTTCATACCTACCATTGGCCCACCTTTAATCTGGCCGACAGTTGCATTACAGTCGGCATGCTGCTGATCATGGCGTCGATGTGGCGCGAAGGAAAACCCCCGCATGCATCCTGATTTGATCTCGATCGGACCGTTCACCATCCATTCCTATGGTCTGATGATTGTGATCGGATACTTTGCCGGCCTGGGGATCATCCGGATGCGTTGTGAACGATATGAATTTCAATGGCCAGTCGCTATGGACCTGTCATTTTATCTGCTGCTTTTCGGTGTCCTTGGCGCAAAACTGCTCTTCTGGATAATCTTTCCGTCAGACTTTATCGCGGATATGCAACTGATCGTTTCGAATCCACGCGAGTTTCTCGCCAGGTTCGGCGGTGGATTTGTGTTCTTCGGTGGGTTGTTCGCCGGAGCCGTCGTATTGTACTATTATGTGAGAAAGTATCAGTTGCGACTGCGACAGACAATCGATCTTCTGACTCCTGCAGTCCCGTTTGCACACGCTTTCGGACGTATTGGCTGCTTTCTGGCCGGCTGCTGTTATGGAAAAGAATGCGATTTACCCTGGGCGGTCACCTTCACGGATCCCAAAACACTCGCGCCTTTCGGAATCCCCCTTCACCCGACCCAGTTGTATGAAAGTGTGTTTCTGTTTGCTCTGACATTCTTCCTGCTGCTCCTCGAATCTCGGATCACCCGGGTTCAGGGAAGGATGTTGCCGACCTATGTGTTGAGTTATACGATTTGGAGAGTGTTCGTGGAGTTGTTTCGCGGTGATCCGAGAGGAACATTTCTCCAGACGGGAATAACAACGACTCAGGCTGTCGCAATGATCGCTGCCGGTCTATCGATCGTCGCGATGATCTTTCTTACGCGAAACGAAGCATTGCTCGATGCGAGACACCAGAATCGCATCCCCGGGAATTCGGACTGAAACCGGACGGATCGGCAACCCTAAATCCAATAAATCTTTGATTATATACCTCTATTCCTCTATGATGGAGTCATGCGGGGGAAGGCGACTTGTCACTAATCCAGATTTTCGGAGGGGAATGTGGGGTTATTCGATCTTGGTTACAAGCAGTTCTTGACTCAGTTTAAATCCGGTGAGTGGCATTCGGAAGCCGAGCGCAAGGAGGCGGTGGCATCAGTCCGTGCGACGCAGAAGATGCCGTTTCGCCAGATGCTGAGCATAATTCAGACCCTCCATCCGTCAGAAACAAACAAGGAACGGGTTCGGAATCGGATGCAATGCTTGGAGGAGTTGTGCGTAGAGTTCAAGGAACCCAGCATGGTTCCACCGCTTCTGGAATCCATCAGCCAACTCGACGGTCTGAGTCGCGAATATGTAATCCGAATCCTTCGATCTCTCTATCAGAAAGAATTCTCATCGCTCTATGTCGACCTGTTGAAATCCGACAATGACGATGTGCGCGAAGCCATCCGCGATATTTTGAAGGAAGTCGGTGGAAGAACCGCTTTCGAATTGCTTACTGAACGCGTTAACGCCAACAGTTTTTCAATCTATACGGAAGTCATCGATATTCTGGCGGAAATCGCGGGCCATCACTCAATTGAACTCCTGAAGAAAATCGTGTCATCCCGTCGCATGGAAGATCGTATCTACGCACTGGATGTTCTTGCAAATCCCCGATACATGAAGCTTCGAAAACGGAAAGCCGTTGAGGCTGCCTACGAGTTCATCAGTGATCCGGATCCCACGATCCGCGCAAAGATCATTGCGATCATTCGTCAGTACGGGGAAGCTCAAGATGTTAAACTATTACTTGAACTCTTAAAAACAGAAGAAAAGAAGAATTTGCAACTGGTAGTCGAAGCTCTGGGTGATATCGGCACCGGAGAGTGTGTTCCCTTCATCATCCCCCTTTTGGAGAGCAATCACACCGGGATCAAGTTGGCGGCAATTGTCACATTGGGTCGATTTGACGACGAACGCTCGATCGAACCTTTGATTGAATGTCTGCGGGACAAGAACCTGTTGATCCGGCAAAAAGCCATCGAGGTTATTGGCGCACTGGGACAATCCGAAAACGTCCGTCTGGGCAAGCTCCTGGTCGCCATGATGAAGGACAAGGACGTTAACGTCAGACGGTCGGTGATCGAAATCATACGGATTCTCGGTGATCGAGACGATATCTGGTGGAAACTGATTCGATATCTACGGGATGAGGATTGGTGGGTGCGTGAACGGGTGACCGAGATTCTAGCTGAACTCGGTGGGAAGCGGATTCTGGAACCGATCGTTTCTTTATTGGATGATCCGAACGAAGTTGTTCGTCGATATGCAGTCGAAGTATTGATGCGATTGAAGGATGCGCGAGCCGTTGATCCACTCATACGCAGCCTTCATGATTCGGATTGGTGGGTGCGTGAGCGTGCCATCGAAGCTTTGGCTGATCTGAAAGATCCGCGTGCAGTCTCTGAATTGAACGGACTTCTTTCGGACCCCGAACTGGTGTGGACCATTTCAGTGGCCCTTCAGAGTTTCGGGCATCCGTCCAGTTATCTACCATTACTGCAAGCAATCGATCATCCCCTCCCGGAAATTCGGATGGAGGTTATTAAGGCTCTGCATGCGATCGGTGACCGGAGATTCGCGGAAACTCTTAAAGCACTCCTGAATGACGACGATAAAAACGTCCGGGATCTCGTCTTGTCCCTCTTACCGAAATACAACCTCAGCCCCTCCGGCGTCCGGCGGAAGACGTACGAGCAAATGAGTATGGCATTGCTCGATCAGATGTTAACGGACCTCAAAGCAAAAGGGGGAGAGGATCTGTTCATTACCGCCGACGCGCGTCCTATGATGAAGATTCGAGGTGATGTCGAAACTCTTGACGATCATGTCTTCACAAATAAAGAAGTCGAGGTCCTGCTCGGTGATATCATGTCGCCGATCCAGAAAGAACTCTTCGAGAAACTCGAAGATATCGATATGTCTTACTCGATTCATGGAGACGGTTCGCGATTCCGTGTCAATATTTATAAAATTCGGGCAGGCATGGCTGCGGTGTTTCGTGTCATCGGTCAGAAGATTATGACTATGGAGCAGCTCAAATTGGCCAAACCAGTCTACGACTTCATGAATCTCAAGCAAGGTTTGATCCTGGTTACCGGTCCCACAGGTTCGGGAAAATCAACTACACTCGCCGCGATGATCGATCACATGAACCGATACCGAAAGGATCACATCGTGACGATCGAAGATCCGATCGAGTATCTGCATTCGAATAAGGAATGCATTATTAACCAGCGCGAGGTTGGCGCACATACATTCTCGTTCGCCAATGCTCTGAAAAGTGCGCTTCGCGAAGATCCCGATATCATTCTTGTCGGTGAGATGCGCGACCTCGAAACGATCTCGATCGCGATCACCGCTGCGGAAACCGGACATCTCGTGCTCGGAACTCTGCATACGGTCAGCGCCGCAAAAACCGTCGATCGCATCATTGATGTCTTTCCAGGCAGACAACAAGCTCAGGTTCGAGCGATGTTGTCGGAAAGTCTCCGCGGAGTGCTCTCACAGCAACTCCTCAAACGAAAAGATACCGACGGCCGCATTCTCGCCATGGAGATCATGATATGCAACGATGCCATTTCCAACTTGATCCGCAAAGAGAAAATTTTCCAGATCCCGTCGATCCTCACGACCTCGTTCGAGATGGGCATGACGCTGATGGATAATGAACTACTGAGGCTTGTAAAAGAAGGGTTGATCTACCCGGAAGATGCCTATATCAAAGCAATCAACAAGAAGGAATTCGAACCGTACCTGATCAGCGCCGGTTCGACTCTGTTGGGATAGGAGGCTCCGGGATGGCTCGTATCGACTCGTTTCTCCGCCTCGTTCTGGAACAGCAAGCCAGCGATCTTTACATGTTGTCCGGCTCACCGCCCATGATCCGATACAACGGCGATCTGATCCCTATTAAATTCAGAACGATTACACCGCCAGAAGCGCGGAAGTTCCTTTTCGAGATTTTGACTTCCGACCAACAGAAAAAATTCGAAGAAACCCGGGATATGGACTTCTCATACGAAATCACGGGGCATGGGCGATTCCGAGCCAATTACTTCATGGATTCCAAAGGAATCGGCGGCATTTTTCGAATCATTCCGGCCCGCGTTAAAACGATGGATGAGCTGGATCTGCCGGGTGCATTAAGAAAATTCGCGTATCTCGATAATGGCCTGGTCCTGGTAACCGGTCCTTCTGGATGTGGAAAAACAACAACACTCGCAGCCATTATTCGCGAATTGAATCATCGTAGGAAAAAACACATCATCACGATCGAAGATCCGATCGAATACATCCATACGAATGATAACTCACTGATCTCACAGCGCGAAGTCGGTGCGCACACCCAGACGTTTCACGCCGCCCTGCGATCGGCTCTGCGGGAGTCACC
>CAYYMM010000162.1:0-7446 GCA_964472395.1 uncultured bacterium
ATCAATCCGGGACCCGAGTTGACATTGGATGAATGGATCATTCTGGATGTTTACTCGAACTACTGGTTCTATCCGACCTGGACGCAGGAACCGCAGTGTGTTCCGACCACATGTCCGGCCAATGATGAAAACGAGATGAATGTATTCGATTTCGAGTGGCCGACGGTGGATGGATCCGCGAACGATCTGAAGTTCTGGGCTGCAATGCTGGATCCGGCGACTTCGACGCTCGTTGGCAATTACGACATGGTCTCGTTCGGATACGAATAGAACGGGATATTCTGATTGTTTCGTTGACGGCCCGCTCCGGCGGGCCGTTTTTTTATGTTTACGCCGGGCAGGGCGCATGTTTCTGGACGTGAAATGGAAGCATCAGTCCTGAACTCGGTTTTGATCCCAACCTGTCGGACTACCGATTTGGATTTCGATCCGGTTGAAGCAATCACATCTCCGCCAGACATGAGCGAGAAATCAAGAGGTCCGGAGAGTGATCGTTTGCAGGCAGGGATCTGAAATCGTTGAGAAACTGTGGAAGAATCTCAAAAGTTGTTCAGTAAGAGATGAGGACGAAAGCTGGGCCGACTGTGAAAGATTCATCTGTTTTGGCTGCGTATTTACAAGAGAAACTGAGATGGGAACAAGATGGAAACGGCCATGGGCTGGATTCAGGAATCTGATGAAACAGGGAATCGAAGAAGAAAGAGCCGTACGATCGGCTGCTAATTCGCCAGAATAGTTGTGCAATCCAGCTGCACAGCATCCGGAGATTGAAATTTTTATTAGAAGGAAATAGCTGTCGATGCTCGACATGCCGAGACACGCTAGTCAAGCAGTATCGCGCGTCATGTGGAAATCAAAAAGAAACTTGAACACAAGTGACAGAAAGCTCAGAAGACCAAGCCATCCCAAAATCTACAAAATCTGATCACGTTGACAAAACGACTCCCATACAACAAAATATATAAGAAATGTGAAATCAAAAGATGGAGGATGTTATGAGATTACATTCTCAACTTCGAGTTGTTTCATTTTGCTTATGTATTGTTTATGTGAGCTTTGGCATTTTTTATAATGAATGCAATGCTAGTATTCTAGGAAATGTTTCCATTGGGACAACAGGTTACCCGCAAACAAGCGGTAGATACGTAGACACAATTGAGCTAATCAATATTTCGAACTCATTGGCTCTATTTGCAAACACGCAGACACTCATCACTATCCTCGATCAGACGCCAGCCTTGTTGAGTAAGATCGACTTGAACACATTTGAGATTGTAGGATTTGAAAAGCTTTCAAGCAATCTGGGCGGGGTAAGTTGCTGCTGTCGTGAAATAATGTTTGGCAATATCTTAGTATTGGGTGTTTTCAACGATAGCTCTAGGCTGATCTATGTTGACGATTCTTCGCTTCAGGTTGTGAAGCTAGGATGTTTACTAAATGAAGGGGAGCTAATTACGCAGATAGCAATCGATGAATCTCAAAGTAGTATATTCGCAGCTACGGCAGGTATACCAGGACAAATCTATAAATTTTCGTCTGATTCCATCTTGTTAATCGATGATTGGGTTTTCCAAGAAAACGCTAAAATTAGATGTCTCGGATTTTTTAACGCGACTAATCAAATTGTTGCCATTCTAGATACAAATCCCAATATGGTTGTTTTTATCAATGCCTCAACCTTGGAGACCGCCTTTGAATCTAGTTTGGATCTTGAAAATGATGTGTCAAGTCTGTACGTAATTGAAGAAAACCAGACGATAGTATTAATAACAGGTTCAACACCTGCATCACTTTACACGTACAATGTTCAAACTAAAGAACTTTCTGCCTGCATATCCTTAGCAAGCGGTGAAACTATAGTCAGCTCCGTATTACATCTTCCTGGAACAAACATGATTTCGCTGTCCACAGGTGATTATCCTTCAAAAGTGATTAGCATTGATATTGAGAATTGCATTAGGATAAGTGACTTATCTATGCTTCCCGATGAATCCCCTTTGTTCTGCTCGACATATGACCCGGACACCGGCATTGCATATTACGGGACATATCAAGAACCGGCCAAGATCATCCGCGTGAATTTGCCGGATTTCTTCCGGATCGATCGTCTCGAATTCTCCCATGTCGAAAAATCCGTCGGAACGTTATTGACCCGGCCCTCCACCCATCATCTGTTCGCCGGAATCACCAATGCTGATCCAGCGTCCGTCGTCAAAATCGATTCCGAGGAATTCATTCGGGATTCCTCAGTGTCTTGCGCACCGGGGTTCTCAAACCTGCGCTGCGGTATGGTTGATTCCAGTGGTGATTTTGCTTACTTTGCCACATTCGATTCGCCCTCCCAAATCATCAAGGTCAATCTGAATCTTATGACCATCGTCGGCAATCTCACCACATCCGCAGACTATCTCCGATGTGTGACCGGAAATCCGGCATCGAACAGAATCTACTTCGCAGGCAGTTCCCATGTCATTGAACTCGATCTCACACAGTTTAAAACTGGTCCTGACATTACGCTTCTTCCCGAAGAACAACCGGTGTCATGCGCTACGTACGACACGGTTCGAAATCATGCATATTTCTGCTGCAATACGGATCCCGGCCGCATTGTCCGCATCGATCTCGATCCCTTTCAGCGCATCGATTCTCTGATACTCGATTCAAACATCGCATACATCCAAACGGCGATCCTGGCTTCCGAAATAGACAGTCTCTTCGCTTGCTCAGGCGGCACTATTCCTCACATCGCTCAAATCGATCTCGACTTATTCACTCAGACGGATTCCTTGACTCTCGACAGCGAGATTCAGAACGTACGCTGCGCAGCCTTCAATCCGATAAAAAATGTGATCTACTGGGGAACCTATACAAGTCCCGCCTGGATTTCCGTGATGAATGTCCCGACATTCGAGGAAACAGACCGATTCCCACTTCACGCGGGCGAAAACAAACTCATGAGCTCGGTGTTCGACCCATACACCGGCTACGTTTGCTTCGGGACGGATACGTCAACCGGACAGATCATCCGAGTCGGCGCGACTCAACGGCATGCCATCCGCGGAACCAGGGCCGAGTTATCGGAATCCGGGACGATCGAATCCGTTCACTTTTATTCGCATCATGAGGGCGGTTCAATTCGATTGGCCATTTACGATCAAGCCCTGCATCGGCTCTGGCAATCGATGGAAATACCGAATCCACTCGCCAATCAGTGGGTTTCCGCCGCGATCAGCTCCGGATCACCTCCCGTCTGTAATTTGCTGTCCGGTGAGTATTGGTTGCTCTGGCAGGTCGATTCGGACGAATCCATTCCCAGTTACGTTCCCGGCCTCCCGGAAGAGGGGCTCATTGTCTCACATCGATTCGATTCCTTTCCTGAGGAGGTCTTTTTCCCAGATTACGATAGTGCACGGTGGAGCATGTATTGTGATTACTCGCCTTTCACGCCGACTCCCACCTGTACATCCACCCCCACCTCAACAGAAACACCGACCCGGACTTCAAGCCCATCACCGACCCGCACTCCGACCTGGACTCCGAGTCCATCGCCGACCGCCACACGGACCTCGACACCGACACCCGTTCCCAGCCCAACCCGATCGCCATCTCCAACATCATCACCGTCTCCTGCTCCTCCCAGTCCGACCGGAACCGCGATACCTTCTCCAAGCGCCACTCCAACGGCAACCCCCCGGCCCGGATCCGGCGCGTATCTGGATCTCGATCATGACGTGTTCTTCCCGGGCGAGTTATTCGAACTGTGTGTCGACCTGATCAACTCCGAACCGTCTCCGGTCGATCTCGATCTCTGGGTTGTTCTCGATGTCTATTCCAATTACTGGTTCTGGCCATGCTGGACCCAATCCTACTGCTATCAGCGGATCGATAATCTGCTGGGTCTTCGTTCCGAAACAATACTGAGTTTCATCTGGCCAGATACCCAATCTGACGCGCAGGGTCTCTTTTTCCATGCCGCACTCCTGCATCCCAGCAGCAGTGCGCTGTTCGGGAATTACTCGTCGGTCATGTTCGGTTACTCCAGCCAGCCTTCAGCCACACCGACACCTTCGGCATCCACCCCGCCAGATTCATCTCCTACACCCACCCCCCTCGTCCCCTCTCCCACGCCGACATCCGGGCTTCCGTCCGTCGTCGTCGAATTCCTGAACGACGATGCCCCCGATCTGCCCGGTGTCGATTGCGACGAGCCGGAATGCTATTGTTTCGAACCTCGAACCGTCAGCCAGGGGTGTTCAGACGCGCGATGCACGGCACGGTTGAGGAATGACGGAGACGGATCTGTTATCGTTCATGCCGAACTCGCGGGCGATGATGCGGTATGTTTCAATTTTGCCGGATATTTCGATTGGACGATCCTGCAGGGTCAAACTGTCGACGTCGAAATTCGCTTCTGTCCGGCGATTCCGCCCGGTCCCGGTCTGGTGAGGAGTTCGCTCCAATTCTCGGGGGAATTCGCCCCTCTCCCGCAACAGACGCTTGCAGGATATGTCGCTGCCGGTAAAAAGCCGGCTCTTCCCGAGAATCAATAGGCAAACGAAACCATGGAGTAATCGCCGATCAGAGTGCCTTGCGAGGGGTCGACATGCGCGGCCCAGAATCGCAATGAATCCGCATGCCCTTCGACTTCTGGCCAAACAAACTCGAGGATGCTCAGCGTGTCCTGGTATCCCGGCTGCATCGTCTCCGATGTGAATTCCACTGCCTGCGTCCAGCCGGGATAAAACCAGTAGTTGGCGTAGACATCCAGAATGATATAGCGATCCGCCGTCGTCACCGAGTTTCCATTTCCAACATCGCATTCCAGGTCAAACAGATCCCCAGCTTCGAACTCCGTGTCGTTCAATCGCAACCGGATGTAAGGATTTCCACCCGGAGTCGGGCTTGGTTCGGCAGTATGGGATGGCCCGGGGGTGGGAGAACCCGCCGGCGTCCATGTCGGGATGGGCGTCGTTGTCGGCGACGGTGTCATTGTCGCACCCGGTGTCGGAGTCGGCAATGTGGAGACGCCGGTGATGACGACATCATCGATGTTCCAGCCGCAATACACGACCAGACTGTCGGAGGATCCCATCGTCCATCGCAGATATACTGCCGCCTGGCCGTCAGCCACAGACGAAATATCATAATTGACCTCGACCCATGAAGTATCCGTAAGATCACTCGCCGGGTTACTCCAGACGGTTTGAAAGGTTGATCCGTTGTTCGACACCGAAAAGACTGCGTGATCGTATTGACTGCTTTCGACACCGAGCCAACGCCGGAACGACACGTTGACCCCCTCAAGATCGCTGCAATCGATGGCCGTGCTCGTGGCGTGCTTCACCGTCATACTGTTGGAATATGTCCCGCTGAGATTGTATCCCAAGACATTTGTCCCGGTATAACCGTTCTGCGGATCACCTCCCGAACCGGCCGGATCGCCCCACGCCCAGTTCGGTTCCAGCGTCCATCCCGGATTGACGTCCATGTTCCACTCATACTGTTCCGCACGCCGGGTGATCGTTTCCGTGAAACTTTTTTCGGCCTCGAATCCGTCTGCGGTGAACGCAATCGTGAAGACTGCATCCAATCCTTCCGGTGCTGTTCCCGACACAAAAACCTGGAAAGACGGCGCATCCGATACCGCTGATTCTCCTGCATCGAGATCAGGCCAGGTCGCGCTGCCATCCATGATGGTCACATGCCCCGGTTGATCGCTCGAGAGCACACCAGACAACCCGTTGAGGGGTTCACTGCCGGTATTTCGCGCGGTGACCCGAATGATCGCCATCTCACCCGGATCCAGAATTCCATCTCCGTCGCCCGTTTCGTCGAGAATATCCACGGATGAGATGCCGATACTTTGCGTGGCTGCCATCGGCACGACCTTCGTGGTGCAATGAATAGCACCTCCTGATCCGATCACGTCCGAGGCGTCTATCCCAACAACAGAGTATCCCGGCAATGCATTCTGATAGATCTGCAATGCCTGTGTGTCCGAGGAAACACCATAAGTCGGCACGAGAATATGATCGCCGACAAAGAGACTGTTCGTGTAAGTCCAGTAATCACTCGGTGTCCCCGGCATCGGAATCCGAATCACGGTGTACAGGTTCCCTGTGCTGGCCATAAGACTTTCAACCAATGCGGCATTGTTGTTCAGCGTGGCCACCTCGGAACCCGACGTGTACTGCCCGATCAGCATTGTTTCCTCATCGAGCAGTTTCGCAAACATATCGATGTGACCGGTTCCATCATTGAGTTTCGTCAATGTATACAGGGTCTCACAGCCGCAATAATCACGCAGCTGATCACGAACTTCCTGCTCGGTCAGATACCCGGAATTCTGCTCGAAGAGCCTGTTCGTTGAAAAACAGATGCCCATGCCGTCCGCGATGAAATTCCCGCCCTCGATGCGCAATTCCGATGAATAGACCGGAATGTCCCATTCTGTTCCCAGACGAATCGGAAACTGATCGTCCTGCCAGCGGCCATATCGATCATAGATGTGGTCGGTAATCTCTCGATTCCCGTCAACATTGATGAAAAACGGACCGAAATCGATCATCCAGACAGTGTCCATATTGAAAATCAAAAACTCCACATTCGTGACCGGAATGCCTTGTCCAGTCAAATAGCTCGTGACACTGGTCTGTTGAGAACTGCTTTCCACCGTGATCCAGCACGTTCCGATCTGCACAAATTCGCGGACCATGTCCGCGAGAAAGGCATCGAACCCCATCCAGGAAATCATCACACCATCTGCCGGTGCCCATTCGGGATAGGACTGAATGGAGCCGGACGGAGGTGCCGTGACCACCTCGGGTTCCGGAAACCCGTAGAGTTCGCGCATCGCGGCTTCTTCCTCGGTTTCCCATGCCGGAAGAGGCTTTCCGGGGGGCGAGGCTTTTTCGGCGGCAATGCCGACCACCGTCACCAGTAACAGCGCGATCCATCCAAGACTGAATGCTCTCATGTCAATTCCTCCGGGAAACGTCGTCCGACACCGAATCCGCAAAAGCCATGCCGATTCGGCAGAGACCAGTTGCGGGTCGGTCCGAAATTGATATCATGAACCGGTCTGAAGCTCAAAAAGGAGATCACACATGGCTTGCATCCGTAACAGTATTTCTCTCATCATGATCCTGACGCTTTTCCGCTGTGCTCCCGTGCCGCCTGCACCGGACACGGCCAAACCCCCGGCGATCAATCCCCATCTCGATTCGTGCGTCATGCTCGTGGAAGCCGGCAATTATACGACCGCGATCCCGGTGTGTTCGGCCGCTGCCGACTTCGATCCGAAGGATTTCACCGCCCGATCCTATCTCGCCAAAGCCCATGCCGGAGCCGGAAACCAGACCCGGGCGATCACCGAATATCAGAGCGCTATCCGACTCGATCCGCAGTCGATCAAAGCCCGAATGGATCTCGGTGACTTGCTTCTGG
>CAYYMM010000163.1:0-7387 GCA_964472395.1 uncultured bacterium
ATGTGTTACAGGTCCTTGCGACAGACGCCGCGGGAAACCAGTCCATCGACGATCAGAGCGGCGCTTTTTACCCGTTCGTAACGTTGGAAGAGGTCGTCTACTTCCAGGAGATGATGGACACCAACCCGAACTGGACCATATCGGGCGGGCAATGGGCCTGGGGTCAGCCGACCGGCGGAGGCGGCCAATACGGATCTCCGGATCCGACATCCGGATTCACCGGCAGTTCGGTATACGGATACAATCTGAACGGCGATTATGCCGCCAGCATACCGGAATACTCGCTGACGACATCGGCGCTCGATCTGAGCGTGGCGGTCAACAGTCGGCTGCGCTTCCAGCGATGGCTCGGGGTCGAACAACCGTCATACGACCATGCGACGATCAAACTGTCGACGGACGGATCGGTCTGGCAGACGATCTGGAGCAATCCGGAGACAATCGAAGACTCGGAATGGACATTGGTCGAATACGATATCTCGGCGATCGCCGACGGCCAGGCGACGGTCTATCTCCGGTGGACGATGGGTCCGTGCGACGGGTCGTGGAATTACTGCGGATGGAACATCGACGACGTTGAGATCATCGCGGTGGGACCCTGCACACCGCCGACTCCCGGAACTCCGCCGGCGACCCGCACGCCAACGCGCACACCGACGGCTCAACCGACCTGGACGCCCGCGCCCCCCTCTCCCACTCCGACCCCGTCCGCATCCCCTCAACCGACATCCTCACCGACGAATTTCCCGAACCCGAGTCCCACCCCGACCACATCTTCGGAATCGACACCAACACCGGTCCCGACGTGCAATGCATTGACGATTACGCTGCGAATGCCGTCGGATTACTATCATCCCGGCGATCTCTGTTACCTGGCGGTGGATCTGTGTAATCCGGATCAACCGATTTCGAACACCCGTCTGTGCGTGGTTCTCGATGTGATGGGCAGTTTCTGGTTTGCGCCGGGCTGGGGAAAGTATCCGGAAGCCGGAATCGATTACTATGCGATCGATACCCTCGCGCAGGGCATCACCACGATGACGATTCTGAGTGAATTCCAGTGGCCGGAGGTTTCGGATTCGCTGGATGGGCTGATGTTTTACGGCGCCCTGCTGGACGAATCGATGAGTCAGCTTCTGAGCGATCTGGGGCAGTACGGGTTTGGGTTTGGGCCGTAAAAGGGAAGTCGGGTTCGATCGCGATCGAACCTTACACACAGGTTATCGCGATCGAACCATACAGATGGTTTGCGACGTAGGTGAACCTCCCGTATAATGGGCTGCGGAAACCCCCATCGGGAAGCACATCGGGAAGAAACCTATGACAAAGGGACCGAGTTTGATCAATAAGCAGGTCGGGAAGTACCTGATCATCAACGAGATCAGCCGTGGTGGCATGGGCATCGTGTATCTCGGACAACACGTCACGCTCAATCGGTATGCCGCTGTCAAGATGCTGTTTCCGCATCTGGCGGCCGAGGTGAGTTTCGTGAAGCGTTTCCGGGAAGAGATGAACGCGATGTCGAAGGTCAAGCATCCCAACATCGTGGATATTCTCGATTACGAGGAAGCCCATGGCACTTACTTCATCATCATGGAAGTCGTGGTCGGGCGGCCCCTCGAGTTTCTCCTCAAGGAGTTCGGGCCGATGGCGATTCACCCCGCCGCCGCGATCCTCCGGCAGGTGCTCGCTGCCATCGGATATGCGCACGACAAGAACATCCTCCATCGGGACATCAAACCATCCAACATCATCATCGATGAAAACGGCAATGTGAAGGTGCTGGATTTCGGCATCGCAAAAATTATCGGTGGGGAAAATCTGACACAGACCGGGTTCATGGTCGGTTCACCGCATTACATCAGCCCCGAGCAGGCTCAGGGAGAACCAGTCGTCCGCGCTTCGGATCTCTATTCGATCGGTGTGGTCCTGTTCCAGATGCTGACCGGCCGACCGCCGTTTGTCGCCGAAAGCCCGGTTGCCGTCGTCATGGCGCACATCCGGGAAGAACCTCCGAAACCATCCTCGCTCAATCCGAACATCCCGCCCCAGATGGAAAAACTCATGTTGAAGTGTCTGGAGAAGAAACCCGAGCGACGGTATCAGAATGCGCGTGAGATGACCGAAGCGCTGGAGGCGGTTGTTGCCGCGTCGCCGGGTGGTGTGAAATCCGATCAGAAACTGGCCAAACAGGCATTCATTCAGACCGATCCGACGATGTTCATCGATTCGAATGACAAGACGATGGTGGATATCGCCCGGCAGGATCCGATCGAGGCGGCTGCCGAGAAACAACGGAAGGAGAATCGGCGTTCGGTCGTCGAGATAGTCCGTCAGAAACTTATGTCGGTTTCCTGGCAGCACGCCGCCATTGCGGTCCTGTGCGCAAGCATCATCGGCTTCGGCTCGTGGCTCGGTCTGACCGAATCCGGTCGCCGGATCATCGCCTCCAGCACCACGTTCTTCAGCGCGAAGCCGACTCCGACATCTATCCCCTCCACAGCGAGCGCGCTGACGATCCCGTCGATCATCCCCCGGGATCTCCCGGATCGGTTCGGTGTCATTCTGGGCATCGATTTCGAACTTGTTCCGTCCGGACGGTTCGTCATGGGCGCACAGAAACCCACTGGAGCGCTGGATGACACGCCCGCACACGATGTGCAGCTCGATCGATACATGATCAGTCGTTACGAGATCACGAACCGGCAATACGAGATGTTTATCCGGGAAACCGGTTATCCGTCGCCCGAGCACTGGAACGGCCGGCTTTGCCCCGCCGGACTCGAGGATCTTCCGGTCACCCGCGTCTCATGGATCGACGCAGACCTTTACTGTAAATGGATGACACAGAAAACCGGACTGATGTTTCGTTTGCCGACGGAGGCCGAATGGGAGCGTGCGGCCGGCAGTGGAGGCTCGTACCCATGGGGCGACAAATGGTCGGGATCCAATGGGAACACCGAGGAAGCCGGGCGGAAATCACCCGTTTCCGGAGGCGCATTTGCATCGGACAAATCGACATCCGGGATTTTCGACATGGGGGGAAACGTCCGCGAATGGGTGAACGATTTCTACAGTATGTCCGCCTATGCGTCGATGCAGCCGAGGAATCCGATGGGACCCAACCCGACCGATAAGCGTGTGGTTCGCGGCGGCGCGTTCAACCTTCCATACAAGGAAGCCCGTGTCACCCGGCGCGATTCAGCGGCGTCCTCACACCGCGAAGACAATCTCGGGTTCCGAATCGTTCTCACTTACCAGAATTTCAGCGAAAGTTGATCAGCGCGCGGGACGTTTCGGTTTCTTTTTCGTGCCCGTCACCCGGATATTCTTCGTGAACCAGGTCTGCAGTTCGTCATCCCCCAGAAATCCTGTTTTTTCGTTGTACTTGCAGTTGGGACAGATGGTCGCCCGACTCGACATCTTTTCCTGACACATCGGGCATTCCTTGATCGAATTGAGCGACTTGATCAGATAGACGACTCCACCGATCAGCAGCGCGAACACGCCCATCACGATCAAACCGCTCAGATCCCGGGCAGGACGTTCCTCTGGAGGCGATTCCCCTGTTCCATAGGGGTTCACATAGGTCTTGCGGTTTGCATCGGGGACCACCACGTCGTTCGGTCCCATCTGGATCCGGAGCGATTCCGGAGGCACCGACCAGATACCTTTTTTCGCGGTCTGGCCGGCTGTCTGCGCGATCTGAAATGCTGCGGCTCGCGGGTGATCGGGCATTCCGGGCAGAACCTGAGCCAATCCTTCCGACAACAGGCGTTCATTCAGACACGCTCCGTCAGGCAGAAACAGATACGCCTGGATCAGCCCTTGCGCATCCTTCGCAGGCAAAGACTCAATGCGGATTTCCTGATCCCGGATCGTATCTTTCACGAACTGAGTCGCGGCGTCGGCGATCTGACGTCGGCTCGGGTTGATCGCGTCGAGCCATCCGAGATCGTATGGTTCGGGGGCGTCGATTCCCGCCAGTCGCACAACCGTGTCCTCGCCGACGACAATTATATCCCCCGCCGGGATGGACGACGGCCTGACCGGTCCGGACAGATCGATCGAAGTAGCCGACTGACAGGTTCCCGCTTCAGGCAATGCGTTCAGGGCGATCACGCACCCAATCACGGTCATCCGGACACGTCGTAATAGGTTGCTCGGCATGAGAATTCCTTACCTTGTGGCGCGTTGGTTCCAGCCTCCTGTATAGCTTGAAATGCCTTATGAAATCAAGTAATTTTCCGCATCAGGAGGTGTTTTTCATGTCCACCATCGACCGTGCGCTCGAAATCGCCGTCAGCGCTCATTCCGGAGCCGTCGATCGATCCGGAAAGCCATATTTCCTCCACCCTCTGCGAATCATGCTGAAAATGCCGGACGATCGTTCCCGGATCGTCGCCATCCTGCATGACGTCGTCGAAGACAACCCGGAGTGGACGTTCGAACGCCTCTCCCGTGAGGGGTTCACGAGCGATATCATCGAAGCGCTGGACTGCCTGACGTGGCGGAAGGCTCAGGGCGAGACCTACGACGAGTATGTCCTTCGGGCCGCCTCAAACCCGCTGGCACGCAGCGTCAAAACGGCAGATCTCGAAGATAACATGGACATCCGTCGGCTCAGCCGGATCACCGACAAGGATCTCACGAGAATCTCGCGTTACCACCGCGCATGGACCTTTCTCCAGACCAACGAGGAATCGCCGTGATGCACTTTTTCCGCCCCGCAGCCCGGCTCATCGCAGCCCTGATTCTGGTCTTGACGGGACTGATCTACGGTTTCACCCTTCCGTCGACCCGGTGGCCGCCTTACGATTTCCTCACCCGACACATCCACCTCGAATCGACGCAATCCATTCCGGTCAAACGATTTACACCGAAACCGGGCCTGACAGCGCCTCCCCCGCTGACCGGCCTGACGAAACCGGACGCAGCTGCCGATCCGTCATCGGATTCGACGATCGATCAGCTGTCCGCCCTGGGATATCTCGACGGCTATGAACCAGCGGCGCAGCACACCGGCGTCACAGTCTGGAAAAAGGACCTGACCGCCCCCGGAGTCAATCTCGTGATGTCGGGACATGCCTCCGAAGCCGCGCTCATGGAGATGGACGGACGCATCATCCACCGCTGGAAATATCGATTCGCGGATGCCTTCCCCGATGCCGATGTACCTGCGGACCAGTTTCACACACAGAGCTGGCGCCGCGTGCGTGTGCTCGATGACGGAGGCATTCTGGCGATCTTCAACGGACACGGAATGATCCGTCTCGATCGGAATTCCAACCTGATCTGGGCGCTGCCTGAACACTGCCATCACGATCTCGATGTCGCCGACGACGGAACGATCCACGTGCTGACTCAACGCGAGACTCTCGATCCGTCGATCCATGCATCCAAACCGATTCTGGCCGAATTCATCACACATGTGTCGCCGGACGGTCACGTCATCCGCCACATCCCCCTGATCGAGGCGTTCCGCGGATCACCCTATGAACCGATCCTGTCGAAAATGCCGCCTCACGGTGATGTTCTCCATGCCAATACCCTTGAGATCATACGGAAGACGCCGACCGATCCATCGAGCCCGTTCCAGCCCGGCCGCATTCTGACCTCCTTTCGGCATCTCGACGCCATCGCGCTGATCGATCTGAAAACGGAAAAAATCGTCTGGCTGCTGACCGGCATGTGGCGCTATCAGCACGAGCCGTCTTTGCTCGAAAACGGACGCATTCTGCTGTTCGACAACCAGGGCATCAAGGATCGGTCGCGCGTGATCGAACTCGATCCGCTGACCCAGACGATCCACTGGAGTTACGCCGGAACGAAGGATCATCCATTGTTTTCGAGCACCAGTGGGGCATGCCACCGGCTGCCGAACGGCAACACGATGATTATCGAATCGAACCGGGGACGCGCGATCGAAGTGACACCCGAGGGAGCGATTGTCTGGGAGTACGTCAATCCCGAACGCGCGGGCAAAAACAAGGAACTGACGGCTGTTCTGTTCGATGTCGAGCGGATCGCGGCGTTTACCGGTCCGGATCGAAGGTGAATCGACCGTCCTTCAGGCGCAAAACACCAAGAATGATGCTCTTTCCGACAATCTGTTCCTGAACCCGCAGTTCGATTCCGGTGCCGAAGCGAGGCAGTTGATACACGACCGGAGGATCCTGAGCGAATTCCGCAGGCCCGTTTCGTCCCGCATAGAGTTGCCGGATGCGCTCGTCCGGGAGCGGAGTGAACACCGTCGCGGTAACGTCCTTCCACACGCCGGATTCGAAAGTCACGAACCGGAGCGACTGTTCGCAGGCCGGTCCGCATGTCAGAAGCGACACGGCAACCAGTGGCGTCGCGTCCACCCGTTTGAACCATGCGCATTCGCCATACCCCTCCCAGACTTGGGTCGATTTGCCGGAAAACTTCAGATAACCATTGCGCCGATCGACCCGGTCGATCCAGGACCGGCGATCCGCTTCGGAGACATTTCCGCCGGGAGACGGATGAAGCCAATCGAGCGGGAGGCGCAGAAATGCGGATTCGATATCCGCTGGCGGTGCAGTCGGCGGTTCGGCTGAGAATGCATGAAAACAGATCAGAATGCTGACGGCGGACAACGGGATCAGGAACCGATTCACGGATTCACCCGGTGATGTGTTCGAACAGTGCGGTACTGAGATAGCGTTCGCCGGCATCGGGCAGGATCACGACGATCGTCCGCCCCTCGTTCTCAGGATCCCGGGCCAGCCGGAGCGCAGCGGATACCGCCGCACCGCACGAAATGCCACACGTGATCCCCTCCTCCAGATGAAGCCGGCGCGCACACTCGATCGCCTCGTCATTCGACACGCATGTGATATCGTCCACCAGATCCAGATCGAGAACATCCGGCTTGAATCCAGCGCCGATGCCCTGGATTTTATGGGGACCCGGTTGAGGCGTCCGGCCTGCGCGAATGGCCGTCAGAACGGGAGAATCGAGCGGCTCGACAGCGACCGACCGGACCGTCTTGAGCTGCTTCAGATAGCGGCTGACTCCCGTGATCGTCCCGCCCGTTCCGACACCCGCGACAAAAAGGTCGACCGCTCCGTCCGTGTCCCGCCAGATTTCCGGTCCTGTTGTGCGGTAATGAATCTCGGGATTCGCAGGGTTTTTGAACTGCTGCGGCATGAAGTACCGGTCGGGGTCGCTTGCGGTCATCTCCTCGGCCTTCGCAACCGCCCCCTTCATGCCCTTCGCGCCGTCGGTCAGAACGAGATCGGCTCCGAATGCCCGGAGCATCTTCCTCCGTTCGATCGACATGGTCTCGGGCATCGTCAGGATGAGGGGATAGCCGCGTTGCGCACAGACGAACGCGAGCGCGATGCCGGTGTTCCCGCTGGTG
>CAYYMM010000164.1:0-7312 GCA_964472395.1 uncultured bacterium
GCTCACTCAGTTGCGTGATCGCTTCCTGTTCAATGGAATATGAATAGGTCTGGCCGGATTCCACACGAGGTCCTGCCTTGAAGAAAGCAGATCCCCCGAGAAACTTCTGGTACTTCTCAAGGCGAGTTGCTTTCACCACGCTGAGGATTACTTCCGGCTTGAAAATGCTCTCATCAGCTGCTTTTGCTGAAATCTCACCTAACGTATAGACATCGCCTTCGACTATCGGGATGGTGATCGACACTGTAATCTTAGGTTTTTTACCAGATTGTGACAGTGAAATTTCGGGTTTTTTGACAACAATTTTGGGTTCACCAACGGAAACTCTTAAAAAGCCATGATTCTTGTAGTATTCCTCAACTTTTTTCAGATCATCACGCAGCATGTCCTCTTTGAACTTCCCACCACTGGTCAGCCAGGACATCCACCAATGCTCACGATTTTCCTTGAACTGAGCTTTCAAACCGAACAGTCTGTTTCCGTCATTAATCTTTGCATTACCGGTAAATTCAATGTGCTCGATCCGTACCTTCGTTCCTTCATCGACAGCCAGAATCAGGGACGCAGACCCTGACCCCGCTGGAGTGATTCGTGGTGTAACAAAGGCATAATTATAACCTTTTTCAAGGTATTTTGCGATGATCTTGTTACAAGATTCCTGAATTTTGGATGGATCGTACCGTTTGCCCTTCTCAATCGTGATTTCGTCATTAAGTGTATTGACCTGGATCTTTTTTGCGCCGGTGATCACGACTTCATTGATGATGAGTCGTTCCTTGACTTTGTATATCAGACGGATCTGGTCTCTCGAAATCTCTCCGGTGACACGAATATCGTCGAAGAAACCGGTTCTGTACAAGGCTTTGACGTCACGGCGAATCTGGCTCTGATCAACAGGCTCGCCGACCTGTGAGCGGATCGAGTAGCGAATCGTCGATTCTTCGATAGTCTCATTACCGATGACCTCGATCCCGGATATGGTCGGCAAATACTCGGTCGCTCGCATCGGCGCATGGAGCAACGGCAGGAGCAGTGCGACTAAAATCAGCAATCGATTCAGATGTCTATTTATCGGAGTGATCACAAAGCTGACCCTGGGTTATGAAAGGGAACGGCTCGACATACGAAGTCATCAGTCTAGGATGTCGCTTTGGAGGCGTCAAGTCTCAATTGTGAGTTTATTCGCATAAGAGTTACGACCGTCCATTTTCAGGTGCAGCCATCGCTGGGATCTCTTCCGAACACGGCTCAAATGCAAGACCTCCGTCTTTGACAAAGATGCGTACCCGCCCCTTGCCAAGCTGATACTTCTGCGAAATAAACTCATCTGCGAGCGGATTTTCGATATACTTTCGAATTGCCCGTTTGACGGGCCGGGCTCCGAATGAAGGTTGATAACTCTTCTCGAGCAGCCAATCGCGCGCATCCGGTTCCAGCACCAGTTCATACCCGGACTGCAGCAGTTGCCTGTTCAACAACCTTACATTGATCTCGATGATCTCACCGATCTGTTCACGAGTCAGTTGATGGAAAACGATCAGCTCATCCACACGATTGATGAATTCAGGATTGAACACATGCTTCATCTCCTGCAGCACCATCTCCTTCATCCGCTCGTAATTGCTTCGATCCTGGAGCTCCGGAGCAGAAAAACCCATCGAAACTCCATGTCGGATGAAACGAGCGCCGATGTTTGAAGTCATGATCAGAAGGGTGTTTTTAAAATCGACTTTTCTTCCCATCGAATCCGTAAGATGGCCCTCTTCCATGACTTGCAGCAGGAGATTGAAGACGTCCGGGCTTGCCTTTTCGATTTCGTCCAGTAGAACGACTGAGTATGGTCGGCGTCTGACTTTTTCTGTTAACTGTCCGCCTTCGCCGTACCCTACGTAGCCAGGCGGGGATCCGACCAGGCGCGATACCGTATGCTTTTCCATGAATTCGGACATATCGATCGAGATAATGGCTTTTTCGTCACCAAAGAGAAACTCGGCGAGTGTTCGCGCAAGTTCTGTCTTGCCGACTCCCGTCGGGCCAAGAAAAATAAAGGAACCAATCGGTTTCTTCGGATCCTTCAATCCGGCTCGAGATCGTCTTATGGCCTTGGATACAACCGAAATTGCCTCGTCCTGACCGATCACCCGTTTGTGCAGTTCTTGCTCCATTCGCTTCAAACGTTCGAGTTCGGATTCCTCCAGTTTTTTTACTGGGATTCCGGTCCATTGCGAGACAATCATGGCGACATCATCACCACTGATCGTGACAGGCTGTTCCGAAATCGACCGCATCCATTTGGATCGAATGGTTTCAGCATCAGTCCGAATCTGTTGTTGTTGTTCTTTGAGTTCCGAAATTCGTTCGAAGTTATGCGCATCGAGTGCAGATTCAACCTCTTTTTCAATATCTTCGATCTGTTGATCCAGAACTTTAAGCTGATCAGGAAGTCGGGAGACCGCCAGACGGGCGCGAGAACCAGCTTCATCTATCACATCGATGGCTTTATCCGGCAAATTCCTGTCGCTGATGTACTGCTCGGACAGACGAACCGCATTCATCACCGCCTCCGGTGTGTAGATTGCATGATGATGACTTTCGTATTTATGCTTCAGCCCATCAATGATCGCGATGGTTTCATCGATTGTCGGAGCGGAAACGAATATTGTCTGGAAGCGTCGTTCGAGTGCACCGTCTTTTTCGATATGCTTGCGATATTCATCGATCGTCGTCGCGCCGATGCACTGTAATTCTCCTCGCGACAATGCCGGTTTTAGCATGTTAGACGCATCGATGGATCCCTCCGCCGCTCCGGCTCCAACGAGCGTGTGCAGTTCATCGATAAAAATGATGACATCCTGCGCCTTCTGCAATTCTTTGATCACGGCCTGCAAACGTTCCTCGAACTGCCCGCGGTATTTCGTCCCTGCAACCAGGGCGGCTAAGTCGAGGCTGACGATGCGTTTGCTTCCGAGGAGTTCCGGAATGTCGTTCCGAACAATTTTCTGCGCTAGTCCTTCAACAATCGCCGTCTTCCCGACGCCCGGTTCACCGATTAAAACAGGGTTGTTCTTCTGACGTCTGCAGAGAATTTGAATCACCCGCTCGATCTCGGGAATTCTCCCGATTACCGGGTCGAGTTGTCCCTCCTCGGCCATCTGCGTCAGATCGCGACCGAAAGCATCCAGAGCCGGTGTTTTCGACTTATCACGCGTCTTGTTTTTTCCGGGCGCTAGTAGCTCCAGAATCGATTCCCTGAGTGTATCGAGCACTACACCGGAATCCCGAAGCAGTTTACCTGCTAATCCGTTTTTTTCACGCACGAGCCCAAGGAGGAGGTGTTCGGTGCCGATGTAACTGTGCGATAACTCCTTGGCTTCGTAAACCGCCATTTCGAGAACTTTTTTGGCGAGATCCGAAAATGGGATCTCACGTTGATAACTGCGCCGATTGCCCAGAACGACACGACGCTCGATTTGCATCTGCATAGTTTGAGGATTGATGTTGAGTTTTCGGAGGGCGCGAACGCCAATACCTCCGCCTTCCTTGATCAAACCCAGCAACAAGTGCTCAGTATCGAGCTGATCGTGTTGCAACCGCTCGGCTTCGTTCTTCGCGAGCATGATCACAAGGCGCGCGCGGTCGGTGAATTTCTCGAACATCCTATCCCCTTTCTCAAGTCTCCGAAGACTCGATCGTCATGTCATGAATGCGTCCGTCACTCAATTGAATCCAACGATGCGACGAACGTGCAAGATCCAGGTTGTGTGTTGCGATGAGAAATGCCACATTGTAGCGTTCATTCAGTTCTCTCATAATCCGAAAAACTTTCATCGCGGTCCCTTCATCCAAATTTCCAGTCGGTTCATCTGCCAGAATCAGGGTAGGGCTTGTAATCATCGCCCTCGCCAGCGCAACCCGCTGCTGTTCGCCGCCTGACAGTTGACCAGGCTTATGGTTACTACGATCCGACAGACCGACCTGTTCCAAAAAACTGAACGCCTCAGACAACGCTTGCTTCCTGTCAATCCTACGGATCAGCAATGGCATCGCCACATTCTCGACCGCCGAAAACTCCGGCAGCAGATGATGAAACTGGAACACAAACCCGATCTCACGATTTCTGAACTCCGCAAGTTCCACATCCGTTTGATTCAGAAGTGACCGACTGCGATACAGAATTTCGCCTCCGGTCGCGCGATCAAGACCACCCAGAATGTGCAACAGAGTGGATTTACCGACTCCCGACGCTCCGGTCAACGCGATAAATATACCGGCAGGAATCTCAAACGTGACGCCCTTGAGCACCTCTAGAATCGAGGAACCCGACCGATATGATTTCGATATGTCACGAGCGATCAACAGAGGTTCATTCATATCGGATCGCCTCGACCGGATCGAGTCTTGCCGCCTGTCGAGCCGGATAGATGGTCGCGAAGAGGCTGATGAGAAGAGAGGCCGTGCAGATCGCGAACACATCTTTGAGATCGACAAGAAATGGAAGATGACTGATGTAGTAAACCTCGCCTTCAAGTCTGATCCACTGGTAATGATCCGCAAGTACGCTTAAGACAACTCCCGTTACACATCCGATCAATGTTCCCACACATCCGATAATCATTCCCTGCGCCAAGAAAATCCTCCGGATACTCGCATGCGTCGCACCCATTGTTTTAAGTATCCCGATATCCTTGTTTTTCTCCATCACCATCAGTGTCAGAGAACTGATAATGTTGAACGCCGCCACAAAAACGATCAGCGTCAGGATGATAAACATAGCAATCTTTTCGAGTTTCAGTGCCGAAAAGAACGCATGGTTCATTTCCTTCCAGTCTCGAATCCAGAACTGATCGCGGAACAAACTTCTTAGTTTCTTAATGATCGAATCGGTCCTGAAGATATCAGCCACACGAATTTCGATCCCATCGATTACATCACGTCCGCCATTGATATCCCGTGCAGCATCCATCGAAATGTAGCCCATCGTCCGATCGTATTCATACATCCCTGAACTGACCAGACCGACAACTTGAAAAGCACGCGACTTCGGAACCATGCCCATGGGAGTCAGGGTCGTAGCAGTTGAGGTAATGTTCACTATCTGATTCAGTGAGGCTCCGACCGCGGCAGCCAACTCAACGCCCAGAACGATTGCATGATGAGGCAAGTCGGGTTGTTGCTCCCGCAAGGCATCACGATTTGATGAACGGAGATCATCCAGCGAGCCTCGAATTACATTTTTCGCCAAATCCCCGAGTGCGGCACTTTCCGGATCGACGGCCTTGATGAGAATGCCATCCGTGTTCTCCTGTCTGGAGATCATTGCCTTTAGAAACAAGAAAGGTTGCGCGCCAATCACTCCATCGACCGATGCGGCTGTTTTTACAATGTCAGAAATGCCTGAAATCACCTTGGAGGTGTCCCTTGGAGACATCACGATGTGCGAGTTCGTGCCGAGAATTTTCGTTCGGAGATCTTCTTCGAAGCCGGTCATGACAGCCAGAACAATAATGAGAGCAGCGACTCCCAGGGCCACCCCGAAAATCGATATACCGGTAATCACAGATATCATGGTCTGTTTTCTTCGCGCCCTTAGGTATCGAATGGCTATAAACAATTCGTATTTCACTTTGTCTCCGACCGGAATCCGCGTCCACTCACCCCTACTTCATTCTCAGATACGCCTCAATAAATTCATCCAGATCCCCATCCAGAAAATCGTCAACCTTTCCGGTTTCCATCTCAGTGCGATGATCCTTGATCAATCGATATGGATGCAATGTGTAGGATCGGATCTGACTGCCCCATGCAATGTCTTTTTTCGCCGATTCCACACGCTCACGTTCGGTCTCGAGTTCCTGGATCTTGATATCGTAGAGCCTTGCTTTGAGGATCTTCATGGCAATATCGCGATTTCGGTGCTGGGATCGCTCGTTCTGGCATGTAACGACAATTCCGGATGGGAAGTGTGTGATTCGCACTGCCGAGTCCGTTGTATTGACGCCTTGCCCTCCCGGTCCACTTGACCGGAATACATCAATCCGTATATCGCTCGGATTGACTTCAATCTCAATATTCTCCTGGATTTCCGGGTACACGAAAACCGAGGCGAAAGAAGTGTGTCTGCGACTGTTGGCATCGAAGGGTGAAATTCGCACAAGGCGATGCACTCCAATTTCGGCCTTGAGATATCCGTAGGCATAGTCACCGACCACTTCGAAAGTCGCGCTCTTTATTCCCGCTTCATCGCCGGGAAGCAGATCAAGCAACTGAAACTTGAACCCCCGCCGTTCAACCCATCGGGAATACATCCGAAACAACATTTGTGCCCAGTCCTGGCTTTCGGTTCCCCCTGCTCCAGGATGGATCGCCACAATTGCATCCGCCGAATCGCGCGGATCCGAGAGCATGGTTTGAAAGTCGTAGCGGTCGAATCGCGTTGAGAATGCATCAAGCGCAAGTTGAACTTCCACGGTCATCGATTCATCCTCAACCGCTAGTTCTGTCAACTCCACGAGGTCCTCGAACTCCTGCTGATATAAACGCCATTCAGCGACGACTTTCGCCAATCCGGATCGTTCGCGCGTGATAGTCTGAGCCTGTTGCTGGTTATTCCAGAACGAAGGCTCGTTCATGATCGCATCAAGAGCGATAATCCGCTTTTCCTTTGCCTCGATGTCAAAGACGCCTCCATGCATCCATGAGGCGATTCTGAATCGTGCTGAGCTCTTTATTGAACAACCGAACTGAGATTTCCTTCATCGACTATACCTCCGGGCCCTGTGTGGCCGTTTGTCTGCGAACCGCTCGTATCGTAGCGGCGATCACGCAAAAAAGCACGCATGAAAGCGAAAAAACATCACCGAATCGAGTGTAAAAAGTGGTCTCTTTTGGAATCCTTACTGTCACCAACCGTGCATCCGGTACGAACAAACCACTTTTCGTGATCGGACGACCATACGCATCGATCGCCCCCGTGATACCGGTATTGGCAGCACGAATCACCGGCCTCGCGTTTTCAACGGCTCTGAAACAGTAACTCGAGAAATGCTGTTCAGGTGCCCAGGACCGACCGAACCAGGCATCGTTCGTGATATTGCACAGAACATCGGCACCCATTGCGACCCTTCGTCGAACCAGATCGGGGAAAACCCCCTCATAACAGATTGTCATACCGATCCGTGTCGATCCCCCAATCAGCGGTTCAGCCGAATTGCCCGTGTCAAATGTGCCTATGGAGTCCTCCACCAGCCGATTGACAAAAGAAAACACTACCGGAAGCGGAACATACTCTCCGAATGGCACCAGATGCTCTTTG